>JAQTMA010000038.1 GCA_028714615.1 Anaerolineaceae bacterium
TAGCAATCGTCCCGGTCGGAGCGATGGTCGTCTGTGCGGCATTTCGGATTCCATGTTGCTGGATACCGGCGAGGACCTGCTCCCAATCAAGGTTGGGACGGCCCCAGTCGTGTTGATAGGGTTCTCTAGCCTGCGGGGGACTCCAGCGGAGATTATGCGGATCATAAATGCTTCCTTCAATAGCAGGGAAAGGACCGCGTTCCTTGGCAAGAGCAATACTGGCCTGCATGGCATGGAACCGGACAAATTCCATCACCTGGGATGCGAATTCCAGACTTTCCGGAGACCCATAGCGTATGCCAGCGTGGTACATCAGGTCAGCCAGCCCCATAATCCCAAGCCCGATACGCCGCGCCCGGAGTGCTGCTTCTTTCAATTGGGGGACGGAGGGCACGTAGGCGTTCGCGTCGACCACATCGTCCAAAAAGGAGGTCGAGAGGAGCGTGCTCTGGCGCAGTTTTTCCCAATCCACGCAACCATCCGTTGCAAAATGCTCTGCCAGGTTAATCGAACCCAGGCAGCAGTTCTCATACGGACCGAGCCATTGTTCACCACATGGGTTCGTCGCCTCGAGCGGATAGAGATGCGGTACGGGGTTGGAGCGGTTCGCCGCATCCAGGAAAAGCATTCCCGGTTCACCATTACTGTGCGCATGGTGGACGATTTTCTCGAACAATTCACGGGCGCGGATGCGCCTGAATACCTTAATCGGGATTCCGGCTGCTTCCGCCTGTTCAAGCGTACCCCGGAAACCCTTGGATTGGGGTGTAGAAATATCCGGGAAACGAAGGTCCCACCAGTCATCGGCTTCAACGGCGCGCATGAATGCGTCCGTGACGCCGACCGAGATGTTGAAGTTAGTAATCTGGTTTTCGTCCGTTTTGCAGGTGATGAATTCTTCGATATCCGGGTGATCCACACGCAATACGGCCATATTGGCGCCACGGCGGGTTCCGCCCTGTGCAATTTCACCGAAAGCATGGTCGTACACCCGCAAAAAACCCACCGGCCCGGTCGCCTGGCCGGCCGAGGATTTTACCAAACTGCCCTTTGGTCGCAATCTCGAGAAGGAGAATCCGTTCCCACCGCCGGTCTGCTGGATCAAGGCAGCGTCGCGCAAGGTTTGGAAGATGCCGGCGGAGTGGCGGCCCATATCATCGGTGATCGGCAGTACGAAACAGGCAGCTAATTGACCAAGCGGCGTGCCAGCGCCGGTGAAGGTAGGCGAGTTGGGAAAAAAACGCTTACTAGAGAGCAACTGGTAGTATTCTCGGGCGCGCTGTTCTACTCCTCCGCCGAAGTTGGTTTCTATCTTTGCAACGTGATATGCCACGCGCCAGAACATCTCTTCAACAGTCTCAACCGGTTGGCCATCATCGCCTCGCCGCACATACCTGCGTACCAATACCTGGCGGGCGTTATCGGTCAATTGCACCGGAGGTACGTCGGGAGGCAAGAGAGGTGTGGGAGGTAATCCCGGTTTCTGTGACTCGTTTGATGTTTCCATGATCTGCTATCCTTCCAATAAATGGTCGATCTCATTGCGAATTGCGTGGAGATCACCTAAGTGTAAATAAACGATAGCGTAGCGGATATAGGCGATGTGATCCATCTCTTTCAATCCACAGATCACCAAATCCCCAACGACACGCGAAGATACTTCAGCCCGACCGATTTTCTGCAGCTTGCTTTCGATCGATCCGACCAATTGCTCGATATCAGCCGCGGAAACCGGGCGTTTGGCGCACGAAATTCGGATGCCGCGGGTCAGCTTCTCCCGGTCGAATTCCTCTCTTGCCCCGTCTTGCTTGATGATCAGAGGAGTCGCCAAGATCGGTCGTTCATAGGTGCTGAAACGCTGGTGGCAGCTTTCACACTCCCGCCTCCGGCGAACACCGCCGTGCGCAGCATCTGGGGTTGTATCCAGGACCTTGGAGTCCTTGAATTGACAGTAAGGGCAATGCATTTCACCTCTCAATGGTCAAAATGCTTTAATTAATACACCAACCCCCATATGTGGCGGTTGTTAAGCTGCGCACCCCCTATATCTAGTACTGCTAAATTTTAGCATGGTTGCAAGATCAAATCAAGGGAAGAAGTTGTACGGTTACCTTAAATTTCAAAAAGTCGTTTCGTTTCATTAAGGTTAATGGAATCAGGATCTTCGCAAAGGATGCTCTAATGAAGGAGGGTCAAAACGCCAGGAGCTGCCCATTAACCCGAATGGCAGCGATTCGCTTAAATCTTAATCAGGCGCGTTAAGATGAGTTGGGACCTGGCAAGCGCGCAATACCTGCCAGGTCCCTGGTTCTGGGATTCCCCATGGGTCAGTGGGGATTTGGGGAGGAGTATAACCGGACCCGATCCAGAATATTCGACTGAGCTACCTACCTAACTACCTAACGTCCGCGGTTACGGAGGAACGCAGGAACGTCCAGGTCATCAGTATTGAGTGTTCGCGACTGGAATTCTACCGGGGCGGGGATGGGCATTGAACGGTCAATCCGTTCGTTCCGCTCACCAGGGCGCTGTTGCCTGGCAGAAATGGACTCATCCATGGTGTGGGGCCTTTCGAGCGGGCGCACATTCAATCCGGTGCGTTCAAACCCGGTGGCGATTACAGTAATGCGGATCAGATCTCCCATGTTCGGGTCGACGACAGCGCCGAAGATTAGGTTCACGTCGGGATGGGCAGTTTCCTTGATGATGGCCGCAGCCTGGTTGACCTCGAAGAGGGTCAGGTTGGAACCGCCGGTGACGTTAAACAGGATGCCTCGGGCGCCATCGATGGTAATGTCGAGGAGTTGGCTGGATATAGCCTGTTCAGCAGCTACTCGAGCCCGGTCTTCACCGGATGCCTGGCCAACGGCCATGAGAGCTGCACCGCCCTCTGACATAATGGTGCGCACATCGGCAAAGTCCAGGTTGATCAGGCCAGGGACGGTGATCAATTCGGAAATGCCCTGGATCCCCTGGCGGAGGACATCGTCGGCCATGCGGAAAGCGTCTTGCAGGCTGGCGCGTTTATCCACAATTTGCAACAGACGGTCATTGGGGATGACGATCAGGGTATCGGCGTGCTCTTTGAGCTTGTTCGCGCCATCTTCGGCGGACTGGTGCCGGCGCTGGCCTTCAAACGTGAAGGGACGGGTAACCACACCGATAGTCAGGGCGCCGACTTCTTTTGCAATCTGGGCAATAATCGGTACTGCGCCTGTTCCGGTGCCGCCGCCCAAACCAGCCGTGACGAAAACCATGTCACTGCCTTTTAAAACCTCGTATAGTTCCTCGGCGGATTCCTCGGCTGCTTTGCGCCCAATCTCAGGGTTACCACCCGCTCCTAACCCACGTGTGACTTTGTCACCGATACGCACCCGGGTGGGGGCGTTTGAGAGTAGCAGGGCTTGCGCATCGGTATTGACTGTGATGAACTCGATCCCCTGTAGGCCCTCGTCGATCATGCGGTTGACGGCATTGCAGCCGCCGCCACCAACCCCAACGACCTTGATACGGGCAAACGATTCAACGGGTGATTGCATATTGGGTTCCATGGTTGTGTCTCCTCCAGACCGAAAAGATGATGAAAAGAATTTTTCTAGTTGCGCTTATACGTTCATAATTGCAGAGAACGAGTTTTTCAAATCTACGGTAACAATCGCTTGAGCCAGCTCTTGATAGAAACCAAATCAGGCACTCCTTTCGGTGATGGATCCCGAATGCCAGTGCGCGGCCCAGCTTCGCTCATCATGAGCGCCCAGTTGAGCAAGCCCACGCTGGTAGAATATGCCGGCGAATTAAGCTGGTCGGTGAGACCGATCAGGTTCTCCGGGCGGGCGATGCGGACGGGCACCCCCAAAACCTGGCTGGCCAGGGCGCGGATCCCGGGCAGTAAACTCGAACCGCCGGTCAGCACCATGCCAGCCGGTAATAACCCATCATAACCAGAGCGTTTGATCTCTTGAAGGACGAGCATGAATATCTCTTCCACGCGGGCTTCGGTAATGTGGGCGAGCTCCTTGCGACTAACTTGTACCGGGCGCTCATCTGCGAAGGTACGCACCGAGAAGGTCTCTTCTGCGCCCACCTCGCTTTCGATGGCATGTCCATATTGTTTCTTGATGTCTTCTGCCTGGGAAATCGGCAGTCGTAAACCGTGGGCAATGTCGCTGGTAATGTGGTTACCACCCAAGGCCAGCACCATCGTGTGCCACACGTCTCCATCGATGTAGATGGCCAGATCGGTCGTGCCGCCGCCGATATCACAAACGGCTACCCCCATCTGGCGCTCGGTTTCTGATAACACCACTTCAGCAGAAGCGAGAGGATTAAGCACGAACTGAGTGGCTTCGACGCTGGATGAGGAAACACACTGGCGCAGGTTTTCGACCGTAGACGCGGCGGCAGTGATGATATGGGCCTCGACCTCCAGGCGGTACCCGTGCATGCCAACTGGCATGCGGATGCCATCCTGTCCGTCAATGGTGAAGCCACGTTGAATCACGTGGATGATCTCACGGTTGTGGGGGATGGCGACGGCCTGGGCGGCTTCAAGCGCGCGGGCTACGTCTTGGTTATCGATCACTCGTCCAGATATTCCCACGACCCCGCGGCTATTGACCGATGAGACGTGAGATCCCGCCAGGCTCACCAGAGCAGAGGTAATTTCAAGACCTGAAGAGCGCTCTGCTTTTTCGATGGAGCGCGCTACCGATTGCGTCGCTGCAGCCAGGTCCACTACACTACCCCTGCGGATACCCTGGGAAGGCTCGATCCCCACACCTAAAATGCGTGTCGTGTGTTCGCCTTCTACACGAGCAACCAGGGTACAGATTTTTGTGGTCCCAATATCAATCCCGACGACAATTGGCTCATCCATAGCGGCAGTTACTCCAGACGGTAAAATGGCGCGTGGGGAAATTCCACGCTGATCATCACAGGGCGGATGCCCCGCTTATTCAAGTCATCTACGATTACTCGATACTGGTTCAATTTGAGATCCATGTTCTCGAGGTCCATACCGATATATACTTTCCAACCCTGGGTTGGATCGCTCCATCCCAATCCGTAGCGAGGATCATATAATACAGGAGTGCCTTCTGGCACCTGCTTGCTCATTTTCAAGATCGGATCGATCATCTCAGGCGAGATGAAGGGTTTCGGTTGTGCATCCACTTTCGGAGCGCCAGACGTCACGGTGGAGCTGGCATCCGTAGCGATTTGAGCACCTCCCGGATTGGTAGCCAGACCGGGCGGATTTCCTTCCGCCTGGATGGTCACCAGCCCAGGTTCACTTCCCCGAACCGGGAAGGCAAACCCGGCTTGATCGATCCACTTCGTATCGGAGCCCTGCTGCCAGGCTAGAATTGGCGTTCGTTCGGTGACCCGGACGACTACATCAGCGGGTAATCCAACCTGGACAGAGACGCTTGCCAGGTCTGGAAATGCCTGTTGCAGAGCGTTGGTCAATTCAGCGGGATCGGCTTCAAGGATGGAAAGACCTTCCAATCCGGCAGTTGTATTGATGTCTGCGGTAGGGATGCGTTTCGCGCCAACCACCCGCACCTTATCCACCTGAAACATCGCCGAACTCCACATGGCCCAGATTCCAATCAAGAAGGCGATCGATAGCACGCCGGAAAGCAAACGCCAGCCGAGTTGGATCTGGGGTATGGCGGGCAGGCGGACTTCCGCACCCGTTGTGTTGAGGGTGTAGTAATACTTGCGCCGCACGCTTGACTTCTGTCGCTTGCGAGTACCTGGAACAGCAGCCATTCCAGTGACCCGCCCGCGTGTCATGACAGGTGGGGTGCTGGTCGGGTTTTTCACCCGATCAACAGCCTGTGCAGCCCGCTGTTCTGTGGTGCTCGAACGACGTGTGCGCACTTGAGTGGCGCGGTTCGACTGCCGGCGGTTGGTTAAACTCATATTATCCTCTGCCCGACCTTAATAAAAATTCGATTGGCTATATTGCAAGTCATAGCTTCCCTCAATGAGTTTCCCAATCTCCGATCAACTCGATTTCCAGCTCGAGCTGCACGCCAAATTTCTGTTCCACGCCATTTCGGGCTGCATCAATGAGCTTGCGGATATCCTGAGCGGTCGCATTTCCTCGATTGACAAAGAAGTTTGCATGGACCCGGCTGATCTCAGCGTCACCCGCACGGTAGCCTTTTAACCCGGCGGCTTCTATCAATCGTCCCGCATAATCACCGGGGGGGTTCTTGAACATCGAACCCATACTGGCGCCGGCAGGTTGTGAATGGCGGCGTTGTTCGGAGTTCTTATCCATGCGCGCCTGCACCTCCGCGGGGGTACTCTGGGTCAAATTGAAACGGGCTGACAGAATCACTGCGGGCACACGCTCTCTTTTTAAGGTACTGGAGCGGTACTGGTAACCCAGCCGTTCTTTCGACCACCACTCTCTACCAGAATTCGGGTGCAAGATTTCTGCCATCACCAGGCTAACGGACATATCACTCCCGTAAGCCCCTGCGTTGCCATATACTGCCCCGCCCACAGTTCCCGGGATGGACGCCGCCCATTCTAGCCCGCTTAGTCCGCGCAAAGCTAACTGGCGAGCCAGGGTGCTGAGATTGGCGCCAGATTCAGCCCATACGGAAAGCGGTTCATGGCGGACATCAATACGAGTGTTATGAGCGCGGTTGAGCAGTACCAGACCCCGTAAGCCCTTGTCACTCACCAGCACGTTGGAGCCGCCTCCGAGGATTTTGAACTGTACCTGGCGATCCCATAAGCTTTGCACAGCCGCAGCTAACTCGTCAGCAGAATGGACCGGTAATAGCGCCTCGACTGGTCCGCCGGCGCGGGCGGTCGTGTAATGCGCCAGGGATACATCTTCCTGGAGATGCTCGCCGAACAGCTCGCGTAGCTCAGAAATCGGCAGGATGGTGTCAGCAGTCATGCATTCGCCTCCGGATGGGTGAGGTGTTGCACTAATTGCGTGCTGATCTGGTCGGCATCCCCTGCCGATAGCACCAGAAGCACGTCACCAGTTCTCAGCTCCGCCTCCAAATAGTCAACGACAGCCCCTAAGGTCGGGAGAAAGGTAGCTCCCGGATGCTGCATGGCAGTAACCACTTGTAGGGCAGAGAATGCCTCTTGCGGCTCGCGAGCGGCGTAGACCTCGGTGACAATCACTTTGTCGGCATCATGAAATGCAGTAGCGAATTCACCAAACAATGCCCGGGTTCGCGAATAGGTGTGCGGCTGCCAGACCACCCAAATCCGCCGGCTGGGATAGCGTGATC
Organism: Anaerolineaceae bacterium; assembly: GCA_028714615.1. Next base: position 7,269 of record JAQTMA010000038.1, read on the forward strand.
GGGCAGCCGCAAGGGTAGCCAGGATTTCAGTCGGATGATGCGCGTAGTCATCTATAATGGTAATTCCGTGCGGTTCGCCGCGCAGCTCGAAACGCCGGGCAGTTCCCTGGTATTCACCCAAAGCCTGGGCGGCGTGTTTCAAATCAAGACCCATTTCAACTGCAACAATCATGGCTGCCAGGGCATTCAGCACGTTGTGCTCACCAGCGACTTGTAGTGATACGGGTGGCAGCTCAATAGCTCCTGATTTTTGCCAGGGGATGAAGTTGAAACCACCCAGGTCATTGCGCTCCAGCTTGCGAGCCTGGTAATCGGCTGCCGTATGAATGGCGTAGCCGCAGGTATTCTTGCCCGCCTGGTGGGTCTTTTCAAGCAGAGTAGCAGCCGCCAGGTTGTCACAATAAGCAATCAGGATGCCATCGAGTCTGATGTTCCGGGCAAATTTGCAAAATGCTTTTTGATATTCTTCCCAGGTAGGGAAGCAATCCGGGTGATCATGCTCCATGTACGTCACGACGGCAATATCCGGGCTCAAACCCAGGAACATGCGATCGTATTCATCCGCTTCAATCACAAAGGCATGACCTTGACCGGCATGCGCGTTTTGCCCGGTGTTAACCATCACTCCACCCACGATGTACGATGGATCTTCACCGAGCGCAGTGAGCATCCATGCGATCATCGCAGAAGTAGTGGTTTTCCCATGCGTGCCCGCCACAGCGATGCAACCCTTACCCTTGATCAGTGTTTTGAGGAAATCAGCGCGTTTCAACACGGGTATCCCGGCGCCTCGGGCGGCGACTACTTCCGGGTTATCATCTGATACAGCGGAGGAACGGATGACGACATCTGCTCCGGCGATGTTTACTGCGCGGTGACCCAACATAACGGTAGCGCCCGAAACCTGCAATCCCGCTGCCAGTGGGGAGAGTGTACGGTCTGACCCGCTCACCGTTTGCCCGCTTTCAAGTAGGATGCGGGCGATGGCTGAAAGGCCGGTTCCACCAATGCCGATGAAGTGATAATGTGTCATTAGATGAATACCACCAGGACGAATACAAAGGCGATCGCGGTCGCAAAATAGATGAGTGGAGATCCCAGTACCGTGGGAGGCATGATGGCGATCAGCTTGAGAGCTGTTTCGCCCATCGCATCCAATGGGGAGGGGGCAGTGATATACGGAAAAGGATACCCCGCATCATGGAGGAAGAACCAAATGGATCCAAAGATCAAATAACCGTTCACCCCGCCCAGGAAAAGGCCCAAGAGAGTATCCTGGAAATGTTCGCGGATGAAGCGGTTGGATTGGGCCAACCGGGGAATATTCGGGGTCTGATACCCAAAGAAGATGAGACTGATGACCAGTCCGGAGCGCAGCCAAAATCGAGTTTCTCCAACCAGCGTGTCACGGACAAATGGAATAAAGCGCTCGAGCACGGAGAGGATGAATAATGCCAGGATGACCGCAAAGCTAACCAGCAACTCGCGAGCCCAACCGCGCATGGCGCCAATGACCGCGAAAATTACGACAAAGAGCCAAAAAAGGAAGGTCAGGCTAAGCATGGTTGTGATCCTTCTGCGAACTCCCTGAGGCCATGCTGTGGATCAAGCCAGCCAGGCGGGCAGCAGCCTGCGGACGGGCTAATTGCAGCATAGCCGAACGCATCTCCTCCAGGCGCCGCGCATCAGTCAATAGCCGCTTCAGCAACGGGTCGAGGTTTTCTGCCAGACGATTGTCCGGCAGAATCACTGCCGCACCATGCCGCTCCAGGAAATCAGCATTGACCTTCTGGTAGCGCCAGGCGTACGGGTAGGGGACCAGGATGGCAGGCAGCCCATAAAGCGGCAGCTCTCCCAAGGTCGATGCTCCCGAGCGGCAGACCGCCAGGTTTGCGGCGGCCAGTGCGGCGCCCATCTCCTCGTGCAAGTAGATGTACGGATGATAACGCTCCGCCAGACGGTGCTCCAACCCTCTTCCAATAGCCTGCACTTCATCCCAATCGAGGTGACCGGTAAGGTGGATGATCTGGGTGGTCTCCAGCAGGCCAGGGAGCATCCCCAGCACAGCGCGGTTAATCGAGCGTGCTCCCTTACTGCCGCCGAATACCAATACCACGGGCAAGTCCTGAGACAAACCCAGTTTTTCCCGCGCGCTGGCCCGTTCCCAATGAGAGAGATCCGGCCGGGTCGGATAGCCGGTTACGATAACCCGCTGAGAGTGGCTGAAGTAGCCGCGCGAATCTTCGGCAGTGACGGCAATCTGGTCGGCGAAGCGCGCCATAGCTTTCAGGGCTAACCCTGGCTCGATGTCGGGGACGTATAGCAGGGTTGGGATATTATGCCCGGCCAAAGCCATGGGGACGCCCACAAATCCACCGGTCAAGAATATTAAGTCGGGTTGAAAGCTATGCAGTACCCGCCCGGCCTCGCGAGTACCGCGGGCAAGCTGCCACATATTTTTCGGCAACACGGGCAGGCTCACCCCGTGCAATCCTGCTGCGGGGATTGCCGTGAAGGCGATGCCAGCCCGCTGAACCAATTCAGCTTCCATGCCACCCTTTCCGCCGACCCATAACACAGGGTCAGCTTCTCCCGCGAGTGTTTGCAATACGGCGAGAGCGGGATACACTCCGCCCCCAGTCCCGCCAGCGCAAATTAACAACCGCACTGAAGGGCCTCCCTTCTTTTGTCTCTCCCTCTGTGGAACGGCGTGAAATGCTCATTAGCAAGCCCACAGCTCCAAGCGAGGCTGTCATATTCGAACCGCCTGCGCTAATGAACGGCAGCGCGTTCCCCGCAAATGGCATCAAGCCGACGATCACGGCCATATTAATTATCGCCTCCAGGGTAATCCATAAGGTCAACCCGGCAGCCAGTAACGAGCCCAGTTGGTCCGGAGCGCGGCGGGCGATGGTAAGACCTCGCCATAATAAGACACCGTAGAGAATCACGACCAGACCAGCACCGAGCAAGCCGGTTTCCTCCGCGATAACAGCAAAGATACTGTCTGTCGGCGCCACCGGCAAACCGGTGAATTTGGTCTCGGCCTGACCAATGCCTACACCGAACCAGCCGCCCTTGACCACGGCTTCCAGAGAGCGGCGCACGTGGTAAGAGGCCTGGATCGGATCGCGCAACCCTTCCAGGTAACTGGTCAGGCGGGAATTGCCGGTGGTGCTCAATTTCACCACGATGAACCCGGCGATCAGGGCGGCAACGAACACAAATATAATCTGCCGCCATTCTCCGCCTGCCAAAAAGAACAGGAACACGCCCATCAAGAAAACAGTGCCGGCAGCGCTGATATCCGGTTGCAGTAACACCAGTCCGCCCATTGCTCCCAGGATGGCGCCCATCGGGAACAAACCAAAGGATATGTTGTTCAATTGGTTTTGTTTTGATGAAAGCCAAAAAGCCAGATAGACGATCGTGGCAACCTTCGCCAGCTCGGAAGGTTGGATTGAGCCACCCAGGATCGAACGCGCGGCTCCCAGGCGGACATCATTGATCCACAGGACGACCACTAAAAGCGCCATCGTTCCGAGCATCATCGGCACAAGCAACCTGCGTAATCTACGATAATCAAACCAGGCTAGAGCGGCAGCGATGACCAGGCCAATCACCGCCCATCGTACTTGACGGAAGAAGATGTAGGTAGGCGCCTTGTCCATCATCATCGAGTAATCCCAGCTCGCGGAATACACCATGAGGAGCCCGAATACGAGCAGCGTAGTAACCACCAGCAACAGGGGTACATCGATGCTAAGCCGCAGCGGATGTTGAGAACCGCTGGTTGTTTTTTGCCGAAGTGGCTTTACGAAAGTGCCATCACCCATTGGATATACCGCTCCCCACGTTCTTCAAAATCGTTGAATTCATCAAAACTCGTTCCACCGGGTGAGAGGAGGACCACATCCCCCGGTTCGACAACAGCCGCAGCGGTTTCCACTGCCGCTTGCAAACTTTTACACACAGCAATCGTATACGGCCGTTTCCCTGAGTGGACCGGACCCACTGCTTTAAGGATGATGTCTGATGCTTCACCGAAAACGATCAGGTGATCTACCCGGCGATGAACCACATCCGCGAAAGCCTCCCATGGCAGTTTCTTGTCGCGGCCCCCGGCCAATAAGACCAGCGGCTCGTCGAAGGCGCGCATCCCAGCTATCGAGCGCTCCGGCGCAGTTGCGATCGAGTCGTTATACCAGTCGGATCCCCGCCAGGTGCGGACAAATTGCAGGCGATGAGCCACCCCGGTAAAACCTTCCACGCCTTCTTGCATGCAGCGGACGGGCAAGCCAGCAGCGAAGGAAATCGCACAAGCCGCTAACACATTAAGCAGGTTATGCTCCCCGCGTAACTGAATCACGTCGCGCGGCATTAACCCTAGAGAAGAACCCTGGTCTTGGATGCGCAGCCACCCGTCTTTCAAGAAGGTTCCCGTTAGGTGATTGGTTGGTTCGTGCATGCCGAAGGTAATCAGGCGACCTTTCACACGGTCGACGAGCGACCAGGCCCCCGGATCTTCGCGTCCCAGCACCACGGTATCCTCTGAATTCTGGAAATCCAAGAGGCGAGTTTTTGCAGCAGTGTACTCTGCCATACTCCCATGCCGGTCGAGGTGATTTGGGGTGATATTCAAGATAGCCCCTATTTGAGGAGAATGGGTCATCAACTCTAATTGAAAACTGGAGGTCTCCATGACTACCAGGTCACCCGGTTGCATTTCATCGACATGATCGATTAATGGCTGACCGATGTTGCCCCCTACCCAGACTCGTGTTGAGGGATTCATACCCGCTGTGGCCATCCGGCCGACCAGCGTTGTCGTTGTGGTTTTTCCGGCGGACCCTGTGATGCCAATCACCTTGCAAGGCACGCTTTCCATGAAGATCTGAGTGTCGTTGGTCAGCGGGATTCCCTTGCGCTGTGCTTCAGCCAACATAGGCAATTGGAGCGGCACGCCGCCTGAGACGGACACCACATCGGCGCCATTGAGGAGAGTTAGGGGATGCCCACCAAGGGACCATTCCACCGAGATCCCGGCCAGGCTGTCACGCGCCTCACGCATTTGGGTTTCCGAACCCGCGTCGTTCAAGACGACCTTGGCTCCATGGCGGGTCAGGTAACGCGCCAGAGCCAGCCCTTGCCGGGCGGCTCCAACAATCACAACACGCTTTCCAGTCCAGGATGTGCTCATCTTACACGATTGCCAGGGCGATGCCCAGCATCGCGAATAATAGGCTGACCAACCAGAATCTTTGCACCACTTGCGTTTCACTCCAGCCAAGCAGCTCAAAGTGGTGGTGAAGGGGTGCCATTTTGAGAAGTCTTTTTCCTCCTGTCCATTTGAAGTATGCGACCTGTAAAACGACACTCAGGCCTTCGCTAAATGGAATGACGGCGATGATGGGGAGGAGCAGCCACTGTCCACTCATGAGTGAGACAACGCCCAATGTTGCACCCAGGGCTTGCGAGCCCGTATCACCCATGAAAAGTTCAGCGGGATGGACATTGAACCACAAAAAGCCAAAGATGGCTCCTACCAGGGTGAAGCAGAAGCGGCCCAGGAAGATCTGACCCTGCATGAGGGCGATCCCACCAAAAGCGGCATATGCGGTCGCCGAAATCAAACCGGCTAATCCATCTAACCCGTCTGTCAGGTTCACCGCATTGGACATGCCCACGATGGCGACGACAGCAATGGGAATATATAGAGGCCCCAGGTCGAATACGGCTGTAATCCCTGGCCAATATAATTGGGGAACATCTAGAACGTATCGTAAAGCGATGGCGATCAGCAAGGCAAATACGATCTGGGTAAAGAACTTGGTACGCGCGCGCATTCCGATGCCACGCCGCGGTCCCCGAATTCCTTCCCAATCATCTACAGCGCCAAGCAAGGCAAACCCGATCATGGTCGCCAAGGGAACCAGGACGCTGCGGCCGACTACTTTCAAACCCACCAGAGCGGCTGCGTTCAAGAGGATGGTCACCAACAAAACGGGTACGATGACCATGACTCCCCCCATCGTGGGGGTGCCCATCTTCGAGAAATGACGTTCAGGTCCTTCCACGCGGATCAGTTTACCAACGCGGAAGTGCTTCAAAATGCGCAGGAGAGGACCACCCCAAATGACTGCGAGCATGAACGTCAGCCCACTCAAGGCCAGGGCGATGGGGGTATCCTTCATGAGGCTACTCCCAAAGCGGAGACAATCGGGTCCATGCGCAGCTCGCCGTCACCTTTGATCAGGACCATGTCATTTTTCTGAAGGCTACGGCGCAGGTGATCGACAGCTTCTTGCGCGGTATGCACCCAGACGACTGCTTGAGCAGCCAACCCGGCCTGCCGGGCTGCCTCGGCGATCGGGTATGCTTCTTCCCCAACGGCGACCAGCTCCTGCACGACCTCTGCGGCGCGCACACCTACCATCTGATTGCCTGCACCCATCAGCATTTGCCGGGGCATTTCTCCCAGGACGGCAACTTTCCGTCCTTCCATGCGTTCGAGGAGGTTGAGCACTGCCAGCGTGGATTCGGGTGAAGTGCTGTAGCTATCATCCAGGAGCAAAGCGCCATTCTCAGAGGGAAGGGTCATCAAACGTAACTCCGGGCAACTTCGGCGAAGTCCAGCGGCGATGTCATGCCAGGTGAGTCCATCGCAGAGACCCGCGGCGGCAGCTTGTAATGCGATGTGGACGGAACGGTGGCCGATCAAAGGTACCCGCACATGAATCGATTCGTTGCGGTAGTGCAGCCAGAATTGGATACCTTCCAGACCCCGGCTCTCGATCTCGTCTGCCCATAGGTCAGCTTCGGGGTCAAGACCGTAGAAGAATGGCTGAGCGGCAATCCTTGCGGAAGCCTTCCGCTCTACCGGGCAGTCAGACGCCAGAACTGCAAGGGAGGTAGCCGGAAGATTGTCCAATAACGCTTGTTCACCCGGAAGCAGTCCCTCCAAAGAGCTCCGGTTGCATCCGGCGATTAATGCGACCTGCGGTCTGGCGATCAAAGCCAGTTCAGCTACCTTCAGGGCAGGCGCATTACGGAAATCAACGATCAACCGCTGGGTGGGCTTCTGGAGCGTTAATAAAGCCAGGCATAACTCGTAAGCGCCTGCAAGGGCAATTGGAAGGTAAGTAGCTGGGATTCGCGGGCTGAGCATTTCAGACAACATTGGGCGGATAGCCCTCTCTTCGGCGGGGCCAGCCAGGGCAATCACATGTGGATTAAGCCGGTCTCGCCAGTATTGGGCCAACACCTTGAGCGCAATTGCGACATTAATTACCCGCACACAGAAGGGGACCGATGGAATCCTAATCGGTTCGGGCGGTAAGTCGTAGCGGAGGTCGATAACCGGAAAAAGGTTGGAGAGATCCTTTTCGACCAGGGCTAATCGAGCGCCCCGATGGAATGCATCTCCAACGAAATCATGTCCGTCAGATTCCACGCCTGGCAGGGCGACAAATAGACCATGGTTGCACATCTGGCGCGAATCGACCGTGACTTCCCGGATGGGGAGGTTGGTGCTGCCAGGACGAGCGCCACAAAGAGCTTCGAAAATGTCTGCCAGGTTGATCATGGCTTGTTTCCTTTAGCGGGCGGCAAGTAGCCGGCGTTGGTCGTCAGGAGGGATGTTCATCTGAACGACCAGCGACTGAACGACGCTACTGAAAACCGGGGAGGCTACGACCGAGCCCCATTTGGATGTGCGTGGTTTTTCGAGCCAAACATATACCAGGAAGCGCGGATCATCGACCGGCCCCCATCCGACGAAGGAGGCGTTGGTCAAGTCACTCGAATAACCGGTTGGGGTGGGGATTTCTGCCGTACCCGTCTTGCCCGCCACCCGATAGCCCGGAACCAGGGCGTCGGACGATTCTTTCTCCAGGGAAATGGCCAGCATCTCCGTCTCAGTTTTGGCGGTTTGCGCTGAGATCGGCTGACCGACCACCTGGGAATTGGTATTATATTGTCTGCCGTTATCTACCATTGCGCGCAGGATGTGCGGGGCAACCATTTTTCCTTCGCCGTTAGCAACTGCGGAGATGGCCATAACCATTTGAATGGGGGTAACGGCCAGGCCTTGCCCGAAGGAATTCGTCCCCAGGTCCACCGGGAACCACTGACCATCGCCGGGCAGGCGTAAGGGGAAGGTCGCTTCTCCGGATAGGTCGATGCCGGTCAAGTGACCGATGCCGAAGTTCTGGATGTATTTATAGAAGTTTGTCGGGCCGATCTGGTCGGCCAGCCAGGCCAGGCACACGTTCAGCGAGTGTTCCATACAGCCGGTCATGTTCTGCTGGCCCCAGGCGCCGCCGTCCCAGTTATAGACGTATCCGCCGCCGATCGAGTATACGCCCGTATCCAGAAAGGAGGTTTCTGGGTTGACGGTACCCGTGTCCAGGCCGGTAGCCATCGTGAGCACTTTGAAAACCGAGCCAGGTTCGTACGTCTGGCTGACCACCCGGTTGAAAGGGGTAGCATTCGGGAAGACGTCCGCGTATTTCCAGTATTGGTTCGGATCTAATCGCGGGGTAGTGGCCATAGCTAACAGCTCGCCGTTTTTTGGATCCATCACCACAATCGCGCCGGCGTCTGCGCCAGTATCTTTAATGGCTTTGTCCAGGATGCCCTCTGTGCTGGCTTGGATCTCTCGATCAATGGTTAGGATCAGGCTGGAACCCGGCGCGACGTCAGGTAGTTTCTGCACCAGGTTTGGATCGTAAGGAAGCCATACCTGTTGAGGTTGCCCGGCCATCAAGTCGTTATATTTCTCTTCAACCCCAAAATATCCCCGTCCTTTTTCGCGATCCAGGTAGGAATAAAACCCAAGCACGTTCGAAGCCAACATCCCCTCCGGATAACTTCGCTTGAGATGGGAGGTAAATACCAGTCCATCCAGGCTGGGGGGTTCAACGCCTTTCTTAACGTTGGCTGCGTCCTTGACGTATTGTTTCTTCAGCCGGTTGAGCTCGTCGATCTTATCACCGGTGATAAAATCATCCAGGATGGCGAACTGAGCTTTACCTTCTACATACGGGATGCTGGCGGTTGCCAGAGTTTGAGCGTAATCGCTGCCAATGACGCGATTGAGGGTGGCTGCGATCGTCCCTGGATTGCTAACCAGTTGCAAATCAACGCCTACCTCGTATACCTGCTCGTTCCCGGCGAGCAAATGTCCCCAGCGGTCATAAATGCTGCCGCGCTCCGGGTAGATTTTATGCATCTCACCTGAATAACGCTCACCCTGAGCGCGGAGCTCCCCAGCTACTTTGCTATCCTGGATGCGCGCCATTTGGATGACGATGGCCAAACCGGCAACGGCAAAAAGGACTCCCAGGAAAACATAGCGGCCAAAGTACGGCGTTTTCATGGCAGTACCTGCGATTTTCCCAGGGGTGAATTGAGGAAGCCCTGGAAAAGCCACTCCCAGAGCGACTGAGTGTAATTTGGGCGTATCAAGGAAACCGCAACCATACCCGGACCAGGCGGGGGAGCCAGCACTGCGGGTTGGCGTCCATTGTACCCAGGGATTTTCAAATAGATTTCAGTCCCCGGTTGAATGGTTACAAAACCAAGGTCAGCGGCGCGCTTCTGCATCTGGGCGGCGGAGGTCAGGAGAGCGAGTTGGCTCTTCAAGTCTGCGATTTGTCGTTCGACCGTTTCGCTATCGGTTTCCATCCCCTGGATCTCTCTTCCGGTGGCAGCGGCGCGAGCGCTCACGGAGAGGTAGATTCCCGCGATAAAGGCGATCAAGGTGAGGCCAAGCAAGAAGAGCATAATCCATTGAACCTGGATGCGCCAGGGGGCTTGCCGGTAAGCTTGGATCACGTGATGGGTCATAGGTGTTTCTTTCAGTCAATAAACCTGGTGTTCGTTTAACTTAATCCTTGACAATAAGGGTGGCGCCGTATCCGGGTTTTGGTTGCAACTATTGTTCCTGGGCGATCTTTTCAGCCACTCGTAAACGCGCACTGTGTGCCCGGACATTCTGTTGTATTTCCGCCTTCGTTGCGAGAATTGGGTGGCGGGTGATCTCTCGGATGCTTGCTCGATGTCCGCAGGTGCAAATGGGTTGTTCGGGAGGACAGATGCAATCGCGGCTTTCTCGATGGAAGTACTGTTTCACTAACCGGTCCTCAAGCGAATGAAAGGCGATGACTGCCAGCCGTCCCCCCGTCTCCAGGGCGGATACGGCGGCCGGAAGCACCGATTCAACTGACTCTAATTCGTCGTTAACAGTAATGCGCAGAGCCTGAAACGTACGGGTTGCTGGATGAATCCGATAGTGTTTCTTGCTGCCGCTAACCCGAGTAATCAAATCGGCCAGTTGGCGGGTGGTATTAATGGGCCGGGAGCGTACGATTGCGCTAGCGATCCGCCGAGAATTACGATCTTCACCATAGCGCCAGATCAGCTCGGCTAATTCTGTCTCCGGCAGCTCGTTGACCAGATCTGCTGCGCTCAATTTCGCAGTGGGATCGAAGCGCATATCCAGCGGTCCATTCGACTGGAAAGAAAAGCCTCGTTCTGGATTCTCCAGTTGCATAGAAGACACACCCAGATCGAGCACTATTCCTTGCACCCCATCCCAATCCAGGAGTCTCATCTGTTCCGCAAGTCTGGTATAGGATGCCTGGCGGAAGATGGCGCGCTCACCGAAAGAAGCCAGCCGCTGCTGGGCGAGTTCGAGCGCTTGAGGATCGATGTCGAGTCCCAGCAGGCGGCCAGAAGGTGAACTCGCCTGCAAGATACCCCAGGCATGCCCACCCGCGCCAACGGTCCCATCGATGTATCGCCCTGGGCTAATTGGGCGTAGTGCTGTTATAATTTCCTGGTAAAGTACCGGGAGGTGAGGGGCATTCATCCCCAAACCAGCAAACATCATAGAGCTTGAATGAGCAAGTCGAAGGCAGCGAAGCGGTCTTCATTAGCAGTTGCATCAAGGATTTTTCCTTCTTGCTCGACCCAAGCAGCCCTTGACCACACTTCAAAGTAAGTCCCATTACCAACGACTACCACCGTACTGTCCATTCCATTTTTTTGCCTTAAGAACTGAGGGATCAGCATACGTCCGGCTTTATCGACCTCGGCTTTATCGGCCTGGGAAAAAAGTAACCGGCGGAGGATCCGGGCCTTTGGATCGGTCAAGCTGCTGGCTTTGAGGCTTTCATAAACCTGCTCGAAAGCTGCAGCGGTGAAGACGACCAGATTCTGGTCAAAACCCTGGGTGATATAGGCGCCATGTTCCAGAAGCTCACGATAGCGTACAGGAATAGTCAGCCGTCCTTTCTCGTCAATGGTATGTTCGTACTGACCGAGGAACATATGTTCTGCATCTCCCAGATATGGCGAACGCCGGATCAGTTCCGGCGCTCCACTTTTTCCCACTTTATCCCACGGGTAACCACAGTATAGCCCTTTCACCTGCAAACTTCAAGACTAACCACCACTCATCCGCCCTACGATATTCTTAAAATAAGTTAAGTATTTGGGGACATCCCATTTTCATTAACATTAACAAACCAAATTCTTTAACATTTCTCGTTTGAACCTATCAGGAGGATGCCATAATGAAACCACAGTTGTTCGCACTACTGACAGCGATTGCCTGGGGCGTGGGGGGGTATTTTGAGAAAAAGGGATTACACCTGGGTAATCTCTCGCCGCAGATGGGCATCACCATCCGCACGGGGGTTGCACTTTTGGTGTTGGCAATTGTCAGTTTTCCACAATGGAAAACGATCCCAACCGCTGGTACACGCGCATTGCTATATATGGTGATTGGGGGTGGGGTGGTGGCCGGATCAGTGGGGATGCTGGCGTATTACACTGCCATTAAAGGGGCTCCACTGGGCCAGGTGATGCCCATCGCGTTTACGTCCCCGCTATTTGGAGCATTGATGGGGATCATCTTTGCCGGGGAACCATTGAGCGTGCGCACCGTTGCAGGTATGGTTTTGACCATAGGGGGAATTGTATTACTTACTCTAGGTTGATCGGCAAACTAAAAGGTTAAGGGTAGCAATCCAGCTTCTATCATTTTGGTTAAGTATCATCCACTCAACTTATCGGTTGGCAGCTTGGACAGAGAAAACTGCTGGTACCGCCAGTTTTGATTTTGGCGATCGTTGTTCCGCAAACCGGGCATGGCTGCCCCTCTCGATAACCTACTAATACATCTTGGAAGGTAAACCCACCTTTTTTCCCGAACAGGTCCATTTCGTAAAAAGCAGTCCCTTTTTTCATACTCAGTTCCAACACAGCATGCATGGAATTAAATAAGCCATCAATCTCTTCATCCGTCAGACTGTTCAACCTGCGCAGGGGATGCATGCGAGCCTTGAATAAGATATCATGTATATATGAATTGCCAATGCCTGCCAACTTGGATTGGTCGAGGAGCAACGCTTTAATGGTTCCTCGATTGTCTTTCACAAGCCGTTGGAATTTCTCAAAACTCAAATCAAGTGCGTTCGGCCCCAGCTTGCCAACCATGGGGTGGTTGAGCAGTTCCTGGGCTGCGGCATAGTGAACGTAACCAAACCACCAAAAATTGATGGCGATGCTCTGTCCGTTATCCAGGTCAAAGATGAGGCGATACTTCGGCGGCAGGTGGGCCCGATCCGTGAGCAGAACCTCGCCGCCCATCCCCAGATTTATCAGCAGCCAGCCCTGATTAGTCTCTACCAGGATCCATTTTCCGCGGCTGCTGGCTCGTTGAATTGTTGCCCCGCATAGGGCAGCACGAAAAGCGTCCTCGGGGATATTGAGACTCTTGGGTTGAAGGATCTCTATTCCCACTAAAATCCGGGCTGAAAGGGTCATGTCAATCTGTCGAGCTAGTTGGGTAATCTCAGGGAGTTCAGGCATTTTTCTGGGTTTCCTTACTTCTCGTAATTGCCAATTTCTACGTAATGCCACTTTCCATCCTTTAGTGCATAAAACCAGACCATACTCGCATTGCTGCCGTTGTTAAACATGGCTGGCTCGCAGCAATTGTAATGGACCACTTTCTCGTACGCAACTGGGAGGACCTCCCCATTGTAACTTAACCGTGTGGTTCCATCTTTGGTAAAGAAGTAGAAGGGCTTGCCACCAACCAGGCTGAATCCGAACATCTCGTCATACCTCAATTCGGTATTCAGGTTCTTCCCATCCTGGATGAGGAAGCCGTCAACTTCCAGCACCCAATGCCCATCATGCGCAACCAGCGCTTGCACCGGGTCTTTCACCATGAACATGGCGGCGAACTGGTATATTGTGGTTCCATTTCGCTGGACCATCACCTGTCCGCCCTGTCCATCCCAACTCACGGAGTACAAGTCATCCCCTGCGAAGACAGGCGGTGTAAACATGTGTAGACTGGCATCCCACTCAACCAGGTTGGCTTGATGTGCCAGCCAGGTACCTCCATTAAATACATCGAACAGCAAAGCAAAGTCCGTCTTCGATGCATTTTCGCTGACCGGTCGAAAGAACGTGATATCGTCTTTGATGAGGGTCTCACCCTGGTACAGGGCAAAGCGGGGGTTTGACTCAATTGAGGTTCCGCGCAGTTCATACCCGAGTGGTTTCAGCACCCTATTGGCCTCAGCTTGCCTGACATCCTGGCTTTGGATGCGCCAGGTCTCGCGGCGAACTTTGACTGGCGCGGGGATGCGGTCGTTGAACTCGAAATGACTGGGAGTGTCAAGAGAAGCATCTACGATTGGGTACTCTTCGATGGTTAGCCCTTGTGCATCCGAAACTACGGGTGGGATGTCCTTCGGTACATCATTCGGGTCAGGGGTAATGATTCCGGGTCTACTGGGTTGGGTGGGTTCGGCTTCCATCTGGCTGTCGAACTTTAAGGATGCCGCGATAGCGTCGAAATGCACCGGGTCTGAAGTCAAGCTGTAGAAAGCCGGTTGGGCCGCCCATTGTGAAGATTGAATAATTAGCATGACTCCATTGTCCTTGGAACGGTTCAATGAGGTCAGGATCAGACAAGCATTTCTGTCGCTTATGGATGTCCATTGAAGTTGGGGGGTCTCCCCGAATGCTCCAGAGTTCGCGCGCGCTTCGCATAGACGTGTTAGATCATTCCCTCTCCAGTCCTCCATGGCCAGCTTAAAGAATCCATCTACTCCACCGATCTCATCCGGACCGCGCTGTTCCGTCCAGCTTGCTGGATATTGGAGGCTGATTGGCAGCGTCGGGCTCTTATAGTTGGCGATGTCCGGAGAGGGTGCTTCGGTGGGAGTGATGCCCGGAGAGGGTGCTTCGGTGGGAGTGATGCCCGGAATGAGGAATTCCAGGGAGGCGGCTATCTTATCGATGTGATCGCGATCAGCCAGTATCTGTAGGAAACGCCCTGGCGCCATTTCCTGGGGGAACTCGACCAGGTACTCGGCCATTTTGCGGTTAGACTCTTTTTGATCTTCCGAGGGTTCTACCCGGCAAGCGGTTTGTCCGGCAATGGTTGGATAGGTAATGGTTGGTTGTAACCCAAAGCGGGTGCTATCACCGATAGCCATTGTGAACTGGCACACCTTGAAGAGGTCCTCCTGAGTATCTTCCAGTGTGGTTAAGGTGAGGAATCCATCAGCGCCGTCAAAATGATGCTGCGGCGAAGGAGACCATTCAGATGGATAGCGGAAACGCACTCCCAGGTCCTGGCTCGTATACCTCGTCCAATCGACCCAAACCGTTGGATTGGTGGGTTCATAGGTGCTTGTTTGCGTCGCCGGGGAGGTTACAGCAGCCATGGGAACAGCGAGCGGCGGACGGGTATGCCCGAGAACCCAACCCAGGATAACAACCAGGAGGATGCCAGCAGTTGCCCATCCGAGTGGACGAATGGTATTCCTGATGCGGTTCATCTTCTGTTTCCTCCGGATCGCCGCCAGTGTTACGATTTTATGGATATTGATTTCGCTTGAGTATGAGTCGGAGATAGTCCAGCGAGCTTGCAGTGAGGAGTGCAGGCGATCATCCGTCAGGGTGACCGTGTGATTGTACTCTTCGCACTCAACACACAAGGCAAGGTGGGCTTGGAGTTCCTGCTCTGCACTCCGGGGCAGCGGCATGTCCAGGCGAGTATCGATCCGTTTGCGAGCTTCAGCATGCTCCAGGTTCACCCTTGCACCTCCGAAATACTCTCACTGGTATTCTCTTCGCGGATAAGCCAGCCGGCTAATGTTTTACGCGCATAGTGCAAGCGTGATTGTACAGTTCCCTCATTTATCCCGAGTATCTGGGCAATCTCACTGCAGGGTAGGTTGTGTGCATAACGAAGCAATATAGTCAGGCGGTGTTTCTCATCCAATCGGTCGACTGCAGCCCATAAATGCTGATTGCGGTCCGCAACATTTGCGAGATCTTCGGTTGATGGGTTGTGCCCGAAGAAGAGTTGCACCCGGCTGACCAACCCCAATAGGCGGTTGCGTCTCCCCCGCTTGCGTAATAAACCCCTGCAGGCGTTTATAGCAATAGCGTATACCCATGTTTTCAAGGTGGATTCCTGGCGGTAATCGTTCATCCGGGTACATGCCGCGATAAACGTTTCCTGGGTAGCATCGTCAGCCTCATCCGGGTCATCCAGTATATTCAGGCATAGCTGGTAAACCACCGGGTAGAATTCTTCTACCAGATCTTCGATGCAAACGCTGCCGATGTCTATCCGCGAGGGGGTAATTTGATTGCTCATCAGGGTTTGGTCCAGCATTCTACAAGATTAGATGCTGCTTGGACCGAAAACCTTCAAATTAGGGATGATACGAGCCGTCTGGCATGATCGCTCCTTGGAGCGATTTTACCTGCGCCAATTGGTCAAGGTTGATGCGCGCCTCTCTTAATATGGAACGGGTCAGGTCGACTCCGTGCAAATTGGCGGCTAACAGGTTTACCCCGGTCAGGTCGATTCCCGACATATTCACCCCGCTCAGGTCAGCGCCTGCCAGGTTGCAGCCTTCCATTTTCGCCAGGCGCAGGTTAGCACTGCATAAACTGGCATAACGTAAATCGGCGCCACGCAAGTTCGTTTCCACGAGAACGGCTTTTTCCAGGTTGGCTTCCCGCAAATTGGCGTGCTCCAGGTTCGTTTCAACGAGCTCACTCATGCTCAAGTCGGCGCCATGCAAATCGATGCCGATGAGGTTTAATGCACTCAAATCCATATTCCGGAGACGCGGGTGTTCACCGGCGCTTACCAGGTTCAGAATTAAATCCCTCCGCGTAATCTCAGCCATGTTAGCGGAGCACCACTACCGGATTGCTCTCCATACTGTTTCCAGTGAGAATTGCGCCGTGGGAAGAAGCGGCTTTGGCCAACTGTGCGGAGGAAATCCTGGCATCAACCAGGTTGCAATTCGTGAGCGTCGCACCGCTCAGGTCCGCATCCTGCAGATTTGCCCGCATCAGGTTAGCCCCGGTCAAATCTGCATCGGTAAATTTTGCATGTATGAGGCTGGCATCTTGCAAGTTTGCTGCGCTCAAATTGGCTTTAGTCAAGTCAGCGTCTTTCAGGTCAGCTCCGGGAAGATTCGCATTCCTTAAATCGGCTTCGGTCAGATCTGCACTGATCAAGATTGCTTTAGCCAATTGTGCCCATGCCAGGTTCGCTTTTTCAAGCTTGGCAAAGCGGAGGTTCGCGAAGCTCAGGTCCGCACCGGGTAAAATGCTAGAAGGTAGCAGGGCATTGCTGAGATTCGCATGCTGCAAATTCGCGCCGGTCAGATCAGTTTTGGTCAGATCGGCGCCAATCAACTCGGACCGGCTGAGGATTGCATAGGATAGTGCCAGGTGGCTAAGATCCATATCAGACAGGTCCAACCCCGCCAGCCGAGGTTGGGAGCTTGCACTGACTAACGCCAGGATAAGTTCTTTGCGAGTGATCTCGGCCATATATCCTCCATCCGGTTAGTTCCTGCAGTTGGATTGTTACACTCTATTATAGGGCTGGTTCAGTCCAGGGACAACTCATTATCCGAGTGAACCCCCAACAATGATCGACAAAAGCAATAACCTGTCTCCATCGGTGGGACATTCATCCATGCGCTCCCCTAGAATCATGTCCTCACCGTTTCGACTCAGAATGTTGGCATTCAGCAGGTCGTCCTGTTGCGAGGTAATGACCATGCCCACCAGTTCCGGATACTTATCTGCTAATATCCGGATCACATCACGGTAAGTAGCTCCTGCTGGTAGGTTCAACCGTATGGATTTTTCATTGGCTAGGGACCGGACCAGCCCGGTAAATTCAACGGTAATATCCATAAAGGTCCCCTGGAGATGGTTTGACCACTAGAATACCATGATTATACGGTCGAACCAACCATTTTAGGTTATT
>JAQTMA010000039.1 GCA_028714615.1 Anaerolineaceae bacterium
GCCAGGAACAATCCCACCAAGGTGATGACCGTTTCGATCAGAATCCCCACCGGGATATCGCGGTGTACGTGATGGCCCAGCTCGTGCGCCAGCACCGTCTCGATCTCGTCTTCGCTGAACTCTTTGAGCAGCGTGTCCCCCAGGATGATGCGGCGCGTGCTGCCCAGCCCGGTGAGAGCGGCGTTGGCCGATTTGGTGCGGCGGCTCATGTCGAACTGGTAGACACCCTGCACGCGGGTATGCGCTTGCTCGGCCAGGCGCATGAGGCGCTGCGATAACTCGGAATACTCCTCACCGAGCGGGGTGAACTTGTAGAAAAGGGGCATGATCAGCACCGGAGCCAGGTTGGCCAGCAACACCTGGAAGACCAGCATGACGACTGCCACCCATAGCCACCAGGTATCCGGCGCTGCACGCAGTAAGGCGTAGATGATCTCCAGCAGGATGAACCCAATGGGGAGGCTAATCAACAGGGACTTCAATTGGTCAGCGATCCAGCCGCGCAGGGTTTCGACCGATTGGCCGAAGCGATGCGGCAGGACAAAGCCGGAATAATATGAGAGCGGCAGGCCGATCAAGAAATAGAAGCCCCCGAAGACCACGGCAAACAAGGGCACCAGGAGGTAAGGGTTGGTAGTCTAGGTGGTGAGGAGGTGTTGCAGAACCAGCGCCCAGCCAAAGACCAGCCAAGCCAATGTATAAACACCCCCAAAGAACACGTCGATGATGGCCAGGCGCCGCTCGATGCGGGCGTAAACCTTGGCCTGTTTTTGCCGTTCTGGATCCAGAGCAATGGATTGGGTCATTCGATAAGGGGGATGGTCACGGTGACGCAGGTCCCATTTCCAATTTTCGAATCGATTTTCAACACGCCGTTGACCGCCTCGACCCGTTCCTGGATGCCGACCAGTCCAAAGTGACCCTGGCGGGCCAGCTCCACCCATTGGTTCGGGGTTTCAAACCCTTTACCATCATCCGTAACCTCCAGGGTCGCTTGTTGGATAGACAGGCGAAAACGGATTTCCACCGTGCTGGCCTGGGCGTGGCGCACAACGTTATTCAGCAACTCCTGGCAGACGCGGAACAACGCAAGGCGGACGTCATCGCTCAATTGCTGTCCATCGGGGTCCAGGTCGGCGGAGATGGCGATGTTCGGGTGGGTTTGAGAGAAGGACTCCAGGTGAGAAAGCAGGGCTTTTTCCAGGCCGAAAGGCGCGAGGGCCGGCGGGCGCAGCTCATTGCACAGGGAGCGCAGCTCGTGCACCTGCGCCTGGATGCGCTCCTGAAGCTCCAGGAAGTAACCCCGAACCGCGGCGCTCAGATCTTGCGAAAGTGCCTCCTGGATGGTGAATGTAACCCCGATCATTTCCTGAATGGGACCATCGTGCAGATCGCGGGCAATTTGCAGCCGTTCTTGCTCGCGATACTTCAATAGGTAATGCTGCGCTTCGATGTGAGTGGCGTGTTCAAGCATTTTCGCTTCGAAAATCTTCCGGTCGGTGATATCCCGCCAGGCATTAATCCCCCCTGTGATATTTCCTTGCTGATCGCGGATCGGTCCGGCATTGCACAAAGTGGGGATGCGTAACCCATCCGGACGAACCAGGAGGATTTCTTCATTTTCGATGATTTCACCGTTCATGACCGCTCGCATCAGCGGATGGTCCTTCGGTTTTAGCGGGTTTTTCCCGGTCGCATCGTACATTTCAAATTTCAACAGGTAAGCGTTTGAAGGGGAATTGACGATCACTTCGTTTGCCATCCCGGATAACTCTTCCGCGTAACGGCTGCGTATGCGAATCACCGCATCGGTTCCTTCTGCAATTTCTAATCCTTCCGGAATATACTCCATCACAGCATCGAGGATACCTTTGCCTTCTTCCGCCTCGGCTGCACGTTGGTGCGCTTCAATGGCAGCGGTTTCCGCTAAGCGCCGCATCCGTTCCAGGGCGGTTGTTTCCCAGAGCACCTTGACCACGGCTGGCTGGTCGTTCCAGGACAGTGGACGCAGATGCATCGAAAAGGTATGCGCGGAGCCGTCTGGATATTGCTGGATATCATTCTCGATGTCTTGCGGATTGCCAGTCACTTCCACCTCGAGCAGACGCTGCTGCCGGTGCTTGCCCTCCTCGGTCGGCCAGATCTCCAGAAAGGCGTGTTGGAGAGGATCGATTTCAGGATTGGGCAGCAAAGCGCGGTAAGCCGGGTTGGCAAACTGGTAGACCAGATTCGGGCCTGCCAGGACCGCGATGGCGCTCGGATCAATCGAAAGGATGGATGCGAAGAGTTCCTTCTGCTGCTGGTTTTCGATCAGTAGCCGTTGGCGCTCGATAGCATAGCGAATAGCCCGCTCCAGCATCCCGGAGGTTAGCTCGCCCTTCACTAAATAATCGGCGAAGCCCGCCTGGAGCGCGGCCAAATCCACCTCATAGTTACCGTGCCCGGTCAGTAAAATAAAGGGGGAGCGGCATCCCAGAGCCTTCGCCTCTCGCAGCAGGTCGACACCGTTATACGCTCCGAGGTGATAATCCGCCAGGACAGCATCCGGGCAATCCCGCTGCAGGATATCCAAAGCTGAGGCAACCGTCAATGCCCGGTGGATTTCAAGGGTGCGGCCCCTGGCTTCTCGCAGCAAGTCGTGGGTTAACGCAAAATCGTCGTCGTCATCTTCAACAAGCAGGATATACCAGGGTGATAGGCGCAACCAGGATACTCCTAGGCAATTTTGTCTTGAGCGGTGCAGGGATGCGGCCGAGTCTATTCCGTAAGGTGCACCGGTAATGGACTATTATTTCACCAAATGGGTCAGATGGCAAGAATTCGAAATATCAAATCCGCACGCGCTGGTAATGGCGCTGCGCTTTGGTGCGGCTTCCACAGCTCTCCATCGAGCACCAGCGGCGTGAGCGGTTACGGCTGGTATCAAAAAACAACCAACCACAGCCATGCGAGTCTGCACATTCACCCACGCGATAGAGCTGGTCGGAGGTCAGTCAACTAGCGGCAGAGCGGGCAATGGGATCAAGCATCCAAAACAAGTCATCCGGCGCGTGGGTGTACTGCTTTATATTTCAAATTCCACAATGGTGGCTTCTCCTTGCCCGACGCCCACACAAAGCGTAGCCAGGCCATAGTAGGGCTGTCGTTCTCCGGGTGCACGCCGGCGCATCTCGTGGAGAAGGGTGGTAAGAATGCGCGCTCCCGAACAACCCAACGGGTGACCCAAAGCAACCGCTCCCCCATTGACGTTGGTGATCTCCGACCGCATGCCAAGCGCCCGCATGACTGCCAAAGCTTGCACGGCGAAGGCTTCATTCAATTCGATCAAACCGATATCTGCCATCGTCAAACCGGCGCGCTGCAAAGCCTTGTGCGTCGCCGGGACCGGTCCCATACCCATCACGCGCGGCTCGACACCGGCTGCAGCGCTGGTCACGACGCGGGCCAGTGGTGAGTAACCCAACTGCCGGGCGCGGGTATCGCTCATCAGCAATAGAGCGGCCGCCCCATCATTCAGCCCTGAAGAATTCCCGGCGGTCACCGTGCCGTTATTGCGGAAAGCGGGTTTGAGGCGCGCCATGGCCTGCAGGCTGGAGTCGCGGCGCGGGCGTTCATCTGTAGAGACCACCAACGGTTCACCCTTGCGTAGTGGAACGGCGACCGGCGTGATTTCCTCAGCAAACTTGCCCGCATCGATGGCTGCTATCGCCCGCCGGTGGCTCTCTACCGCGAAGGCATCCTGATCTTCGCGAGAGATGCCGGTCTGCTCCTGGATGTTTTCTGCCGTTTCCCCCATCGCTTCGACGCCATACAGCTCCTGCATGCGCGGGTTGGGATAGCGCCAGCCCAGCGAGGTATCCCAGGCGGTCAGGTTGCCGAATGGGTAGCCGGAGGCGGCTTTGGGAAGCGAATAAGGCGCTCGCGACATGCTCTCCACCCCGCCGGAGATGTAAACGTCGCCTTCCCCGGCTTTGATGGCGCGGGCAGCCTGGTTGACCGCGTTGAGCCCGGAAGCGCACAGGCGGTTGACCGTCACCCCGGCTACCTCCACCGGGAATCCCGCCAGTAGGAGGGCCATGCGGGCTACATTGCGATTGTCTTCCCCTGCCTGGTTGGCACAACCGAGGTAGACCTCCTCCACCAGCGCGGGATCCAAAGTGTTGCGCGTCAAGATGGCCCGCAGGACGTGGGCAGCCAGGTCATCCGGACGTACGGCAGCCAGGGATCCGCCTAATGCGCCAATCGGGGTTCGGATGGCATCAATTATCACAGCTTCAGGCATGGTTCCTCCAGGGTTAATGGCGTTCTAGAACGAATTAACGTAAGCTCAGACCATTCTATACCATTCTAAACAAAAAAAGGCGGTGCATAGCGCCGTCCCCGGCGCGGGGTACCAACCTGCCATTTGACTTGCCACCTTGTTGCCCTATCTCTCAGGTTCGTTATTATTGTACAATTACTTTGGTGACGCTTGTCACTGGTAAAGATCCGCAAAGCGGTTGATAATCAAAATAAGACGAGTATTTTTCCTGATTTTATCCTATTTGTCGGATAAGGAGGAACTTGCATGCCCGCAAAGGGTACCATTGAAGTGAACGAACGGTTCTGCAAGGGTTGCGAGCTGTGTGTGCTTGCCTGCCCCCCTCACGTTTTAGCGTTGGACCTCACACGTCTGACATCCAAGGGTTACCACCCGGCCAGCCTGGTTAAGGAGGGCTGCACCGGCTGCGCGATCTGCGCGGTCACCTGCCCTGAGGCAGCCATTACGGTCTTCCGGGCGATGGTCCCGGCGAGAGCCAGCGAGTAAGGAGGAGGCAACCCATGGCACGTGAACTGATCAAAGGTAATGAAGCGGTGGCAGAAGCCGCCATCCGGGCCGGCGTACAGGCCTACTTCGGATATCCGATCACTCCACAGACCGAGCTGCTCGAGTGGATGGCGCGGCGCATGCCGGAGCTAGGCCGCGCCTTCGTCCAGGCAGAAAGCGAGCTGGCGGCGATCAATATGGTTTACGGGGCAGCCTGCACCGGCGCGCGGGTGATGTCCAGTTCCTCTTCCCCGGGCACCTCGCTGATGATGGAAGGCATCTCCTATATCGCCGGGACGGAAATCCCGATGGTCATGGTGGACGTGATGCGCGGCGGACCGGGCTTGGGCAACATAGCCCCCGCCCAGGGCGATTACAACCAGATCGTTCACGGCGGCGGCCACGGTGATTACCATCCCATCGTGCTCGCGCCGGCCTCCGTCCAGGAATCGATCGATATGACCGTGCTGGCCTTCGACCTGGCGGAAAAATACCGCACGGTCACGGTCGTGTTGACGGATGGCTCAATCGGACAGATGATGGAACCTGCCGAGCTGCCCCCCTTCGCTCCACTAAAAACAGACGTCCCCGATTGGGCAGTTTCAGGCTGTGAAGGTCGCGAGCGGCGCGTGCTCACCTCGATCAATCTGGACCCGCCCGCTCAGGAAGCGACCAACTTACGCCTGGCCCGTAACTGGCAAAAAATCACCGCCAGTGAAATCCGCTTCAAGAGCTATTTCCTTGAGGATGCCCGCTACGTGGTGGTCGGCTTTGGCAGCGCCGGGCGGGTGGCCCTTTCCGCGGTACGCGCTGCACGGGCGGAAGGCATCCCGGTGGGGTTGCTGCGCCCGATCACCCTGGCCCCCTTCCCCTTCGCGCAGATCGAAGAACTGGCCAAACACGTCGAAGGCATGCTGGTAGTGGAGATGAACGCCGGCCAGATGCTGGAAGACGTCCGTCTGGCAGTGATGGGTAAAACCCCGGTTGAGTTCTACGGACGAATGGGCGGTGTGGTGCCCTTCCCGGATGAGGTGCTAACAGAGATCCGCCGACTGGCCCACGAGCCTGTCCCCACGACAGGGCACCCACGCGACCGCTGGCTGGCGCGCATGGGTCGCATGAACTAAAGAGGAGAGCAGCATGTTGAGTCAGACACTACATTACGAAGAAGTCTATTCCCGTCCGCGTTCGTTCACCGATACCCCCACACATTACTGCCCTGGCTGTACGCATGGCACCGCTCACCGCCTGGTGGCGGAGATTATCGACGAGATGAACATGCGCGAGAAGACGATCGGGGTCGCTTCGGTTGGCTGCTCGGTGTTCGCGTATAACTACTTTGATTTCGACTTCGTCCAGGCACCCCACGGGCGAGCTCCAGCGATGGCGACGGGGGTCAAACGTGTCCGCCCCGACCGAATGGTCTTCACTTACCAGGGCGATGGCGACCTGGCTTCCATCGGCATGGCGGAAATCGTCCATGCCGCAACACGCGGTGAGAACATCACGGTGGTTTTCATCAATAACACCAATTACGGCATGACCGGCGGCCAGATGGCTCCCACTACCCTGCCCGGCCAGAAGACCACCTCCAGTCCCCACGGGCGTGACGTCGAAACGCAGGGCTATCCGATCCGCACGGCCGAGATGCTGGCCACCCTGGATGGCGCCAGCTACGTCGTTCGACGCAGCCTGCACGATCCCAAGAACGTTCGTATGGCCAAGAAGGCGCTACGCACGGCCTTTGAAGCGCAGATGCATGGGCTGGGGTTCTCAATGGTCGAGCTACTCTCGGTCTGCCCGACCAACTGGGGCATGACGCCCGAACAATCGCTCGCCTGGCTGGAAGAGAAGATGATCCCCTTCTACCCGATCGGCGATTTCAAGGTCAACCCGGCGCTGGCTGGGCTGCGATTCTAACGGAGGAGACAACATGCAGACCGAAATCGTAGTCGCCGGATTTGGCGGACAGGGCGTGCTCTTCACCGGCCAATTGCTGGCCTATGCCGCGCTGGACGAAGGCAAAGAGACAACCTGGATCCCCTCCTATGGCCCCGAAATGCGCGGCGGCACAGCCAACTGCACCGTGATCGTGGCGGACGAAGAGATCGGTTCGCCTTTGGTGCGCAATCCAATGGCCGTCATCGCCATGAACCTGCCATCCCTGGATAAATATGAGCCGTTGGTCCGCTCGGGCGGTGTGTTGGTGATCAATAGCTCAATCATCGACCGCGAAGCGGTGCGCAGCGATATCCGGGTGCTCAGGGTACCCGGGAATACGATCGCCGAAGAGCTGGGCGATAAGCGCATGACCAACATGGTTTTGCTCGGCGCCCTGCTGGCAGCTCTGCCGGTGCTACCGGTCGAGGCCATTGAACGGGCTCTGGCCGTGCATCTACCTGAGCGCCACCACAAGCTCTTGCCGCTGAACTATCGGGCACTGCGCGAAGGAGCCGGAGTAGCGGTGAAATAGAATGTTTCCGCTTTAGCGGTTGCGCTGCTTAAAATACCGTCCGTCGCAGGGGGTACTCCCAAAAACCCCTGCGACGGACGGCATTTATAAGCAATTCGGGCGAATTTCCCTTCTTCCCTTTGCGTAAGCTCCGTTAACGCTTTTCCTCTCCCAAAAGACTATAATTAGAGTAAGTACTCCGAAGGGAGGCACGTATGGACAAGCGCATTGTGCAAATGCTCATTTTCGTCTTGGGGATGTTCTGCCTGGTGTTACCCGGTCAGGCCGTCCTGGCGCAGAATCCCGGCCCAACTGCCCTGGTTCTCACTGCCGATGGCCCGCTCACCCCGGCTATGGCGGAATACCTGGACCGCGGGCTGCGCCGGGCTGCCCAGGAGCAAGCCGAACTCCTGATCTTCGAGCTGAACACCCCGGGGGGCGATATCAACCTGATGAACCGCATGGTGACCAGCATCCGCGGGTCGAGTGCGCCGGTGGTGGTCTACGTCTGGCCGCGCGGCGCGATGGCCGGCAGCGCCGGGACGATCATCACCCTGGCCGGGCACGCGAATGCGATGGCGCCCGAAACCGCTATCGGGGCAGCCTCGCCCGTCGGCAGCCAGGGACAGGATATCGACACGACCGAAGCTACCAAGGTCAAGGAAATGCTCAAAGCCACAGTACGGACCTTCTCGGGGCGACGGCCGGCCGGAGCGATCAGCCTGGCTGAGGCGACCATTGACAGCGCCAAAGCTGTCTCCGACCAGGAAGCACTCCAGGCCGGGTTGATAGATTTCATCGCGACGGATGTGAATGACCTGCTCCGCCAATTGAACGGTTTCAAGGTAACCACCTCTGCGGGGGAGAGGACGCTCAATACCGGCGGGATTGTCGTGCAGCCCTTGCAAATCTCCTTCATCGAGCAACTGCTGCAAATGCTCACCAACCCCAATATCGTTTTCTTGCTGCTCACCCTGGGGGTGCAAGCGATATTGATCGAGCTCTCCAGCCCGGGCGGTTGGGTGGCCGGTTTTGTAGGGGCTGTCGCCCTCGCTTTGGCCGCTTATGGGCTAGGCATCCTGCCGGTTAACTGGTTCGGGGTGGTTTTCCTGCTGCTATCCTTTGTGCTGTTCTTTCTGGACATCAAATCGCCTACGCATGGCGCACTAACCGCAGCGGGGGTGGTGTCGTTTATCATTGGCGCCCTGGTGATGTTCAATTCACCCAACGTACCTGCCTTCCAACGTGTTTCGGTACCCCTGGTGGTCGGCACAGGCCTGGTGACTGCAGCAGCATTCTTCACCGTCGTTTCGTTTGGCCTGCGCGCCATGCGTATCCCGCTGAGAACCGGCGAGCGCCCGCTGATCGGGAAGGTCGGCGTGGTGCGGGACCCGCTCGATCCGGAAGGGACGGTGCAGGTAGCCGGCGAGCTGTGGACGGCGCACATTGAGGAGGATGAGCCCACTATCCCCCGTGGGGCGCTGGTGGAAGTGTTGGGCGTTGAAGGGGTTCGCCTACGGGTGAAACCGTCCACACAAAATGGATAATTCAATCACTTTCTGTGAAACCAAGATGCGGAAGGAGTGGGGATTATGATCACGGTCGGGCAGTTGTTAAAGAAAAAGGGTAATGATGTCTGGAGTGTGCCGTCCGAGTCAACCGTATTGGAGGCACTGCGGTTAATGGCAGATAAAAATATCGGGGCATTGATGGTCGTCGATTCCGGCGAAACGGTGGGTATCTTTTCCGAGCGCGATTACGCCCGTTGCGTGGCGTTGAAGGGATTAACTGCTGAGAACACCCATATTCGCGACGTGATGACCGAACACGTCCTGTTTATCCGCCCTGAGCAAAGCGTGGATGAGTGCATGGCGTTAATGACCGACAAGCACATCCGCCACCTCCCCGTGATGAGCGCTGGTCACCTGGCAGGAATCATCTCGATCGGGGACGTGGTAAAAGAGGTCATTTCCGAGCAAGAGTTCACCATCCATAATCTTGAGAATTACATCACCGGGGGAAAACACTAAAGTATAATTCGATGCGGAGGGTATATGCCGAGTATTCCGACGAGAAATAGGGTAAATTCCGAGGTGGTTGACACCACCCCGCGGCGACGTCCGGATTGGATCCGGGTACGCGCGCCGGCAGGTGAGTCCTATGAGCGATTACAGGAGTTGATGCGCAAGAAAGCCCTGCACACCGTGTGCGAAGAAGCCGGCTGCCCGAACATGGGGGAGTGCTGGGGCAGCGGGACGGCTACCTTCCTGATGCTGGGCGACGTATGCACGCGCACCTGCGGCTTCTGCGACATCAAGCACGGCCAGCCCGCCATCATGGATTGGCTGGAACCGGAACGGGTGGCGCAGGCGGTCAAATCGATGAACCTGCAGCACGCCGTCATTACCAGCGTCAACCGCGACGAACGGCGCGACGGCGGCGCTCCGGTCTTCGCGATGGTCATTCGTCGCATCCGCCAGTTGCTGCCAGGCTGCTCGATCGAAGTGCTCATCCCCGATTTCAAGGGCTCAGTCGAAGCGCTGCGCCTGGTGATGGAAGCTCGGCCGGAGATCCTCAACCACAACGTCGAGACCGTGCCGCGCCTGTTCAAACGCGTGCAGCCGCAGGACCATTACGAGTGGTCGCAGGCGACCCTATCCAACGCCAAGAAGCTCGACCCCGAGGTGCTGACTAAGTCCGGCATTATGCTAGGCCTGGGCGAGACCATGGACGAGGTCAAAGAGACAATGTGCGACCTGCGCAAGTGGGGCGTGGATATTCTGACACTGGGGCAATACTTGCAGCCCAGCCGCCAGCACCTGCCCATCGAGCGCTATTACACCCCGGAGGAGTTCGCCGAGCTCAAGGAGTTCGGCCTGAGCATCGGCTTCCGCTGGGTGGAGAGCGGCCCGCTGGTGCGTTCCTCCTACCATGCCGGCGAGCAGGTGCGCGCCCTGAGCGCAGTGCATGCGCAGTTGTATGGGAGGTAATCAGGGAATAAGGTACTAAGGCAATAAGTCAATAAGGAAATCTAGCGCTCTCGTCTCGTGCATAGACACAGGAAGAGGGCGCTTTTTTCTCTTGTTCGCTTTGCCTTCTCCGGGGCCGAGTGGCTTGCTCTACCTTGACATTGCGAACGGCCCTTTCAGGGCCAGTCCCGGAGGGAAGGTTTGAGACCTTGTCAAGGTTAGCTCTGCTTGGCAACAACTTCGTACAAGGGCGGACACAGGTCTGTAAGTTACTAGCAGAACGGGCAGTGAGCACTGGGAGTGGTCATCGACCGCCCGATCCGGGATTGGGACGCCAGGTAGAGCGCCGATTTGCGCGGTCTGGTGCTGCTGGCCCAAACCTTTCTGCAAGGCTGGTTGAAACGCTCCATCTTCGAGCGGCAGTGGATGCTGTGCGACTTCAAGCAGCACGCGGGCATGCCTGTCGACCAGGCGGAAGAAGCGCTCAAGGACCTGGAAGGCTGCCTGGAAACCAAGGAAACCACCGGCCTGGACAGATTACGGGCTACAGTCGCCAGCATAGAGGAGTATTACCAGCATTACCAGAGCTTGACGCAGGGTTCAGTGAAAGACCCGGAAAAAGCCAGGGAATGGACGGCCATCATTCAAGGTTGGCGTGAAACTGCCCAAAGCCTGCAAGCCGCCCTGGGGGAATAAAGCACATACATCGCATGTAAAAGGGGACGTAGGTCTACGGTGGTAGTAGGGCGACCACTCCGTGTGCGTTGCCCCTACCACCATAAATGAAATACCGCCCCAATGCCGAGATCAAGAATATTTAAGAAAATTTAAATATTCCGTATATTTATATTGATAAAATCAATTTGCATATTGACAGAATTGAAATACCGAGTAATATTATTGATAGGTAATTAGAGCGCACTACAAAAACACCAAGTCCCTGATTACCGAAAAAAGAGAAACAACATGCTCTTTGATTTAAAATCTGTGAAACCCGTGTAACACCTGCCCTCCTTGGCACTGACCGCCACCCAGTCCTTGCTGTACTGGGCAAGGGGGGCAATTGTGCGGGCGGCGCAAGGGTCTGTGGTTGAGTTTTTCTTAGGAGTACCGTTATGTTAACCTGGGCAATTGAAACCGATCATCTCGTCAAGAAATTCGCCAAACGCAACCTAGATCCCCCGAACGGAAAGCCTGGCCTCTGGCCTTTCCGCTCCAAGGTCTCTAAAACTTGGTCCACCGCGGTGGATGGGGTCGACATGCACATCTACCCGGGTGAGGTATTCGGCTTGCTGGGACCCAACGGAGCAGGAAAGTCCACCACCATCCGCATGCTGTGCACACTGCTAGAGCCCACCAGCGGGACCGCACACGTGAATGGCTACGACGTGGTGCGTCAAGCCAACCTGGTGCGGCAGAACCTCGGCACGGTGCTGGCTGGCGAGCGCAGCATCTACTGGAAGCTCACCGGGCGCGAAAACCTGGAATACTTCGCCGCCCTTTATCACATCCCTGCCGACGTGGCTAAACGGCGCATCAAAGAGTTGCTCGAGCGCATGGAACTGAACGGCAAGGCCGACGAGCTGGTGGAGAAGTATTCCACCGGGATGAAGCAGCGTATCGTCATCAGCCGGGCGCTGCTGGCCCGCCCCCCTATCCTGCTCTTCGACGAGCCTACCCTGGGGCTCGATCCACAGGCGGCGCGCAAAGTACGCGAGCTGGTTCAGGAGCTGAAGGCTGAGGGCCACACCATCCTGCTGACCACCCATTATATGGAAGAGGCCGACCTGCTCTCCGACCGGATCGGCATCATCGACCAGGGTAAGATCATCGCGCTGGGCACGCCGGCCGAGCTCAAACAGCAGATCCAGCAGAAAGAGGTGATCCATCTGGAGGTGAGCGGCTGGAAGCCGGAGATGGAAAGCCTGCTGCGCGGCATCCCCTCTGTGGAGAACCTAGCAACCCGACATACCGGCGCCGATTCCATCTACGAGGTCAGCTTGCAGTCGAGCAATAGCCGAGCAGTGCTGCCGGGTATTATCGAGCGCGTCAACCATAACGGCACCCACCTGGTCAACCTGAAGGTGGATGAGCCCAGCCTGGAGGATGTGTTCATCCAGCTCACCGGCAAAGCCCTGCGAGATTGAGGAAGAGAAAATGGATGCTGGTTCTCTACCCCAAACCCCGACTCAATCGTACGGCCGCAGCGGCCTGGCCGCCGAGCTGCGTGCCTTATTGGCCGTAGTGCGAAAAGAATGGCTGCTCGTCATCCGCTACCCAAGCTGGATCCTGGCGGTTTTCGTTTGGCCGGTGATTTTCCCATTGATGTACATTCTCTCCGCGCGAGCGCTCTCCGGACCGGACGGCAGCGGGCTGGCCGTCTTCCGCCAACTAACCGGAGTGCAAGACTACATCGGCTTTATCGTAGTCGGGACTACTGTGTGGATGTGGCAAAACATCGTGCTGTGGCAGGTGGGTGGAAAGCTGCGGAACGAGCAGGTGCTCGGCACACTCGAATCCAACTGGTTGTCACCCACCTGGCGCTTCTCCTTTCTGATCGGTGGCAGCCTGGTTCCTTTAGTGCAGATGCTTTTCTTCATGGCGGTAACGGCGCTCGAATTCGGATTGTTCTTCAGTGTTCGCTTCCACGGCAACCCGCTCCTGGCGCTGTTGGTGTTGTTGGCTTCGATCCCTTCCATTTATGGAATCGGGATGGCCTTCGCCAGCCTGGTGATCAATATGAAAGAATCTCAAAGCTTCGTTTCCCTATTGCGAGGAGTGGTGATGGTCTTCTGCGGGATCACCTTTCCGATTTCGGTGCTGCCGCCGGTGATGCAGCGCGTGGCGGCCTGGCTACCGCAAACCTATACCATCCAGGCTTTCCGCAATGCCGCCCTGGCCAACGCTGACCTAACCGCATTGACCCCCGATCTACTCCGTTTACTGGCATTTGGTATCGTCTGGCTGCTAGCCGGATACAGTCTCTTTCAGTGGATGGACCGTCGCGCCCGGCATACCGGGGCCATCGGGCAGTTTTAAAAACTTTTTATCCGCGAGTGAAAAGAACAAATTTATAAACCAAAAAATCAAATTGTTCTCATAATTCGTGTAATTTGCGGATAATGCAATCGGAGAATCGCATGCAAACCCTCTCAAAACCCAGTTTCCGCTCACACTTGCGCGCCATGTGGATGATCGCAGTCAAAGACTGGTTATATTTCTGGCGGTACCCCCTGAACGTCGTCTCTTTGACCTTCCAACCCCTCATCTGGCTCGTGCCGGCCTTCTTCATGGGGCAGGCTTTCAGCGTCAATGGGCAAGCACACGGTTTCGCAGCCTATACCGGCTCGACGGATTACATCTCATTCATCCTGCTGGGAACCGTGCTGGGCAATTTCGTCACTGCTGTCTTTTGGGGGATGGGCTTTTCGATGAAGAACGACATGGACGCCGGCACGCTGGAGTCGAATTGGATCATGCCAGTACCGCGTCCGCTGCTGCTGGTAGGACGAACGATCGTTAGCCTGGCTACCACCACGCTGACATCGGCCGTGATGTTGGCGATAGCCTGGTGGGTGTTCGGTTTCCAGGTTACCGGCAACGCGTTGCAGGCGTTACTGCTCGCGTTGCCGATGCTGGTGGGGTTGTACGGGTTCGGCTTTGCCTTCGCGGCTATCGTGTTGATCGTGCGTGAGGCTAACACGATGGTGGACGTGAGTGCATTCCTGGTGCAGGGGTTGTCAGGCACGGACTTCCCGGTAACGGTACTGCCGAAATGGCTGCTGCCCGTCTCGCTGGCTTTGCCACTGACCTATGGGTTAGATGCTATCCGAGGTAAGCTGCTCGGCACACATACCCTACTACCAATTCGGATCGAGGCAGGTATTCTGATCGCATTCATGTTCATTATGATCTGGTTCGGCCTGGTGATCTTTCGCCGCCTCGAGCGCCGCGTCCGGCTGCTTGGCACATTGGGGCAGCATTAATATCTATTATCAGGCTTAATTCGAGAACTTGTCACTTGGTGTTGATCACGAGATCAACGCTACAGTCCAGTTAGCAAGTTGTGATAGACTTATCAAGAGAGAAATCCCTCTCATCGTTGGAAGCTGTTTTAGCGGATTACCTTTCTACCATCTCAAAACGCGAGTATTCAAACGAATGAACTGCATCTATTTTGGCGATAATTTGCCCATCCTCAAAAAACTGCCTGACGAATCGGTTGATTTGATTTATATCGACCCACCTTTCAACACCGGAAAAATCCAGTCGCGGAAAACAATTAAAACCATCCGTTCAGAAAATGGGGACCGGAAAGGTTTCCAAGGCAATCGGTACCAGACGGTTGAATTGGGCACCACGGAATACCAGGATTCCTTTGACTTCGATATCGATGGTGTGGTTCCTCGTGAGGTTGAAAAATCATATAACCAGATAGCCCCTCATGGCAGTGTATATTTTTTGGAAGGCTTCCTACGGCCGCGATTGATCGAAGCAAAGAGAATTTTAAAAACCCATGGGAGTTTGTATTTCCATATCGATTATCGAGAAGTCCATTATTGCAAGATCTTACTAGATCATATCTTCGGCCGAGAGTCGTTCATCAACGAAATCATCTGGGCTTACGATTTTGGGGGGCGCGCGAAATCGAGATGGCCAGCCAAACATGACAACATCTTATTTTATGTAAAAGACCCGACCAACTACATCTTCAACACAAATGAGATCGATCGTGAAAGGTATATGGCGCCTGGTCTTGTTGGACCGGAAAAAGCCGAGAAAGGGAAATTGCCTACAGATACCTGGTTTTGGCCTTATGTAGGTATGCGAAATACAGATACCTGGTGGCAATCCATTGTCGGTACCAATAGCAAGGAACGAGTCGGCTACCCAACCCAAAAACCTCGCCGTTTGATGGATCGAATCATCCGCGCCTCAACCCATCCCGGCAGTGTCGTTATGGATTTTTTCGCCGGAAGTGGAACTATCGGGGAAAGCTGTCTGGACCTAAGGAGAGAGTTTATTCTCATCGACGATAATCCTGCATCGATGGAAGTAATGGCGATGAGATTCGCCGGGATTCCGGGAATCCAATGGAATGGGTTTGATCCAACCCCATTTTTACCCGGATCCAGTTCGATCATCCAGAAACGAGAAAGACAGGAAGAGGAGAAAATTCCGGAGATCACACCCGGTTTTCAATTGCTCGTTTCAACAGCCAGTTACCTCCAAAAGCACCTAGAAGAGATCAATGATTTATGGAAGAACAGCCCTTTCGAGTGGGTGCTGCAGTTACCCGCCCGAAAGAAGGGCAAATTAGGCAGGCAACTCATTACATCTTTGTGCGCCAGCCAGGGACTCTACCCAGAACGTAGTGGGGACTCAAGTGAAGCCTTGATCTTCAATGGATATCGATATGCCATCAAATTTTCGACCTTGTGGACCAATGGAAATTATCAATTCCAACAGATTAGAAGTAGCGGATATGATTATCTACTTTGCCTCGGGATTTCCCCATTTGAAGCGCAATCCTGGGTTATTAAACGCGAATTAGCAATTGAACACGCAAAACCCCAGCATAAGGGTGCAAATGGCGCTGAGTACTGGCTATCCATTAATCCCAAAGCGATTCCTGAGTGGGCAATTGATTGCGGCGGTTCACTGGAGCAAACGGTAGAATTACTGAAGTCACAAAAGAAATCATAATTCAAACGAGCCAGCAGTTAATCGCTGCTGGCTCGCATAAATATCATACTTCGCAACCGACTGGTTGAAACTCAGGCGGTCCCGGTTTTGCCTTCTTCTCTTGGAGCGCTACGGGCGAGGATTTCGAGCAGTGCGCGCTTCAACAACCTCTCCAACTCATCGGCAGTTTGGCGAAAGCGTACCAGCGGTTTACCGATCGGGTCTTCGACGTCGCCCTTCGTACCAGCCAACTCGGTCAGCATCCATACCCGTTCGCTTACCCCAGGAAACTCCACCTGGAGCGCCTCCTTCTGGTTGCGCTCCATCACGACCACCAGGTCTGCGCTGGTTAACATCTCTCCAGACACCCTGCGCGCCTGGTGGGCTTGGATATCCAACCCACGCGCACGCATGACAACCTGCGCGTTTTCTGTGGCGGGGGCACCCGCGTTGGCCCATGTCCCGGCCGATGCGATAGTCCATCCCCGCGCCTCCGAGTGGTCGCTCAGCATGGACTGGAAAATGGCCGCGGCCATTGGTGAGCGGCAGGTATTCCCAAAACACACGAATAGTATGGTGGTCATCTGTACCTCTTTTTGGCTATCCATTAAGGTCGCGCTGGTTACTTACCACTGACATACGCCCGGAAGACCTCCCCGATGGATGTGAGGCGTGCATTAGGTAGGTCCGCCAGATTGGGATCGGGGTAGAGCGGATCGGCCAGGCTAAACCAGGCCCAGCGTTGCACCAGGCGATTGCCATCCGCCGGGTAGCCGCTATCGGGGTCGTTCGTCTGCTCCAGCCACCGGAAGGTAGCCTTCAGGTATTCCCCCACGACTTCCGGCGGGAAACCATATTGAGCGGGCATCAGAATGCCGAATTCGGTCAGCGCTAGCGGGCGTTCACGGTAACCTCGGGCAGCCATCCAGTCCCGGAAAGCTCGGATTTGCGCCTGAAATAAGTCCTGGCGCCCATGATCTGCTACCTCGTAGAGCTTCCCCTGAACAGCATCGGTCTGCATTCCAGCCGGGATGGAGACTCCCCATGAATTAGCCTGCTCACGCAGCACAAAGCCGTGTACGGTCCATACATCCACAGGCATCTCCCCCCGGAAATTGGAGCGGTATGCCGCCAAAACCCGATCGATGTACGCCAGGCGGAGTGGAGTCCCCTGGGCCACTCCAGCCACGGCTATCTTTGCGTTTGGGTCGCTAAACTTAATTAGCCGGTATAGATCGTGATAGTGTTGGGCGTACTGTTCGGGGGTCAGGTTGTCTTGCCACACCACATCAGGCTCGTTGCCGATGATCCATACCTGGCCGGGATAATGATGGGCGATCTCGCGGATAATTTGCGCCGGGGGTACCGTACAGCCTACTCCCAAACGCACCATCTGCCAGTGTTCCAGGGGCTGGTTGGGCCTGGCGACCACTCCCCAATTCAAATACCAACCTGCACCCAGGTACCCAGCCCATTGGAGGGCATCCGCTCCGGTCGATAAGCCAAAACCGGCTCGCGACGACCAGGATTCTCGCGGCAATGGGGTTAGCACGGCAGGAATAATGGGGGACTCCGCTCTTGGGATTGAGGACCCCGTACTGCTTGCCGGGTTGGTGGTGGGAGTTAACAGACCGCTGGCGCTTTGGCAGCCCGGCGTCTGGCGAGGTTGGCTGCGCCACTGGGCGGTAGAGAGAATCACCAGGCTGAGGATGGCCAGGTTACTCATCCAGGCATACAACCGCCATAGGCGTTCTTGCGGGATCATCCCTGGCACTCCGACTGGATCGGGTCTTCGGGGAGATTACCCACCCGGCTGCGGCAGATGGGGCGGCCGGGGTTGAGGACGGGGATCTGGTCACCCCAGCGGGTTGTCCCCAGAGCGCCTGCATCCAGCGGTGGCAAGATCAAGCCAGGGTAATTGTGCCTGAGCGTTTCCTGGTACCAGGCAAACTGGGTTAGCGGCAGCACCACAACGGCTACATCGGGGCGTTGTTTCAATCCGAAATGGGCATACCACAGCGGGAAAGCGTCCCGGTCGCCACTGGTCAGCAGGATGGCAGAAGCCGGCGCCCTGGCCAGGTATGCGCGTGCAAAATCCGTCGGTTGGGTGTCGACTCGTGGATCCACCTGGCGGTAGTTTCCCGGGACCTGGATTAAGATCGAGGCTGCCACGATTGCAGCGAGCCCCATACCCACCGGAAACGCCCGCCAGCGCAGCGATATCACCATAAACACACCCAGCCCAATCCATGCAGCAAAAACCAGGTAAGCCGGAATCAGGTAGGCGGTAGAATCGTCGGTTCGGTACCCGATGGCAAAGACCGAATACACCAGGAAGATCCACAGCATGGCAACTTGTAAGAATTTACGTCGAAAGGGGAATTGGACAGCCCCGAAGATACCAAGCAGCAGGCCTAGGACGCCGAACTGTTGCCAGAGCAAATTGGCCAGAGCGGAGATACGTTGTGGGACCTTGGCCAGCTCCAGACCAAAGACCATCCCCTGGTAAGGTTTGGCGGTTACTTCCCAGAGGAATCCGGCCAAGGTCTGCGGGTTACCCCAATTAACCGGCGGGAAACCGCGCGCGGCCAACGGCAGGTAAAGGTACACCAACAACCCCAGGAAGACCGAGGCCAATTGGGCTGCCAGCCACTTGACCGGCATACGTGACTTCCAGGACAGTAACGCTGCCAGCGCTAACACCGGAGATATGAGCACCAAGGTGACGTGGTTTCCGAGACCCAGACCGAAACAGGCGGCCAGCGCAACCAGCAATGGGAGACGACAATTGTCAGGGTTCACCAGATACGCAACCCAGATCATTGCAAGCACCACGAACAGCGCTTCAAGACCGTAGACTTCCACGATAACTGCCTGCGACCAGATACCCGGGGCAACACCTGCCGCTACGCCAGCCACCAGGGCAGCCACCCAGGTATACCTGGTTTGCCCCACGATCCAACGCGCGAGCCAAAAGCCAAGCAACCCGGCCGCCAGTGCTGTAGGGAGAGCCGACAGCAGCGCTCCGCGGGTATAAGGCGCGCCCACCGGCAAACGTTGGAAGAGCTGCCCGAGCAGTGTGTAGGTCGGATAACCTGTCGGGTGTGGGATTCCACCTACCAACATGGCAGTGAGAAAGTCACCGCTATCCCCGGCAAAGTCAGCGCCGGTGAGTTGGTCGGGAAGCATGCTGGCATACAGCACAAAAATCCCAACCACGGTCAGGAAGGTAAGCCCTGCGAGCTTTTTCGTGGAAAGGGTCATCTGGCTGAAGAACGAGAGAGGGGGCGACTCAAAGCCGCCCCTTCTCGGTTGAACTTGAGGAAAACCTTCATTACGCTTGATGATTTCTAGTTGAAAACCAGCGGTAGATAGGTCTTCCCGGAGGAGACGAAGAAGAGCATCTTTGCGGAGATCTCCTGCGTATCCGCCGCAGCCGGGTGGTTCACCACCGTCACTTCATAGACGATCGGTACATCCACCAGGACGGGGTGCAGGATGAATTTCAATTCGCTGGCTGTTATGCTAGTCGGGATAATGTCCGAAACCGGGGAGGTTTGCCCCTGGACAGTCAGACGGACTAACGTCCATGGACCACCTGTTTGAGGGATGAAATTCTTGCCGGTGATCGTGACGAGGGTGTCTGTTGTCTTTCCGGCCAGCACCCAGTTGGGCTGCATGGTGTTGATGGTTGGGACGGTGGGGGTCGTAATTGTCCCAGCATAGCTAACTTTCCAATTTCCTCCTGCCATAGCCAGGGCCAATAAGAAGCCTCCGGTCAGGACGGTGATGATCCATTTCATCGAAATTGTTCTTTGCATGCGATTCTCCTTGAAACCTGATTGTGTAGAGATGATCTTTTTGATCTCAGTTGATTGGTCTGTCTGTAAATCAGCGACCTCCTCTCGCTTATTCCAATTATTCGAATCTCTATCCGACCACCTCGGCGCCTGCCTGATCTGGCTCCTCGTTCATTTGGTGATACAGGCCGGCGATTAACCCGAGCAAGATCCACATCACTATGCCCGGCTTGGTGCCCAGGGAGATCGCATCCAGCAGCCCGAACAGGAAGTGTGCGCCGAAGCCGCCAAGCAAACCTAAGGCAATCCACTTCTGTAGCCGGTAACCTGAGGCTGCCCGCGTGTCTATACCTCTACCCTCCTGAACGCCGAGGCGCCGCCACGAGTGGATGGCCATCCAAAAGGCCAGCAGGCAGATGCCCAAGAAAGCGATCAGCCCGGGGACGCCCAGGTCAAGGGCAACTTGCAAGAATTCGTTGTGGGCATGCCCGATATCCACGTCTGGCCCGATGCGGAACAAAGGGTAGAGCACCTGCACCACCCGCCGGAAGGTGTTCATGCCCATGCCGGTGAAGGGAAAATCCTGGATGCCGTAGATAGCTCGCGACCAGATTTCAACCCGGGCTTCGAGCGAGTTGAGTGAGAGGGCCGGGTTGGCGGCCGTGGGCGACCCAGTGACTGCCTGTAGCAGGTTCGTGGATGGATGGATTAGCAGCCAACCCGCGATGGACACACCCCCTAGAACTATCAGAACGGACAGGGCGATGCGACCACGGCTTGGTAATGCTACGAGCAGGAGGATGAGGGACATTACTGCCAGAGCCAGGTAGCCATCCCGCGACTGGGTCAGGAAGAACAGGCCAAGCAAGGAAAGGTCCACCAATAGGAACGCCCAGGGAATCGCCGATTTTCGAAAGCGATTCCCTTTGAAAAGTAGCGTTGAGCGGGGACTAAAAAGGGCAATCGTCAGGGATAAATACAACGGCAGAACCCACAGCAAAGCTCCGGCGAGGATGTTGGGGTGGATCGCCTCACTCGTTTCGGGTGCGCCAGTGAACACATGGGGCAACCGAGAGGTCAGCCAAACCATCCAGGCGAACTTCTCCGTAACCCAGGTGGTCCCGATCAACCCCATTCCGGCAATCCCGAGGCCGGAAAGCAGAAAAAGGCCGATGCCGACTTGCCAACCTGTGGGCTGGCTGCACCGCCGGACGACCTCGAAATAGACAGCCAGGCCGAACAGGATTCCACTGATGTTGGGAAGGCTGAAGGCAATATCGTAGGTGGCATACAGGCTGACCAACACCATCATACTCAGAACCAGTAAACACCCGTTTAGAGGGGAGGGCAGTATGGGTTTTTTTCCGGCCAAAAATGTGATCATCCACAAGATCGGAATGACCAACAATCCCCAACTGCGCTGTGGCGCTGGAAACAGGAAAACGGGCGTGGAACAAGCCAGGAGGATCCACGTATAGCGATCGAGCCAGCCGAATCCGATGGATATCAATTTTCTCAAGAAGCGTGCCTATCCAGGCGGATCCCATGAGACTTGAGTATCCGGCGAACCAGTTCATAAGACATATTCCCGATAAAGCCTTCATCGCGCATTGTCTTCGAAAGTAGACGTAAGGACCAGCGCGAACGCCCCGGGGGAGGTGGACTGCTGACCAAGGCGACGATGCGGTCCTCCGCCTGGATCGACATCTTTCTACCGTGACGATTATCCTGCATGCAAGGATGGATGCCAGCCTCCAGTCCGTCCGCCAGGAAACGCCGGTGGACAAACAGCACCATGCGGGAAGGTACGTGAAGAGCTCGCGCAATCTCACCTTCTCCCAGGGGTCTCTCAGTAGGTGATATGTCACCCATCAACATAATGGAGGCATGCAACCGGCTGGTTTTGGATCCGGCGTTCGAAGCAATGTAAAAACGCAGAGATTCTCGCTGTTCTTCGGTGAGACTAAAGGGGTAGTACCGTTTCGTGATCCATCGACTGGTTGGGGTTTTGGTGTCAGTTTTCGCCATGCTGTTAGCCGCCATTCAATTCATGATCTGGGGTAGAAAAAATAGATAGGGTACGCCAGGGGTTACTTCAAAACTTGCCTGGTTGTCTTGCGGATCGAGGTCATCCCGGCCAATCGGGGCGACCGCTACGTACAAATTGCGGGGGTAGTTCGGAGGGATATTATCCCAGGTGATGAAGGGTGCAAGAGCCGAGCCACCACAACGGCCAACCCTGGCGATGGTAACCGGGCCGCCAATCAACACACCCCCAGAAGCCGGATTGCTATCGTAGATCCATACCTGTGCGCCTGAGCTGGTATCTGCCGAAAGTGCATTGCCTACCCTAACCTGCAGGTAGTAGTTCACGAGCGAGTGTTCGGAGTTGGCATACGAGCGTGGGATGGCTTCTACCGCTAACGGGGAGAGATCTGGTTGCGCGAGGCTCAGCGACGAATAATCCATAAAGGCTTGGCCGACCGGGGTGATTTGGTTGCCAATGTCCGGGTCGAAGAGGCTGCCTCCAAAATTATCGCGATGGTCGTTCAAGCTGTACCAGAACCAGCGCTGCACCAGGCGGTTGCCATCGGTAGGGAGGCCGGTAGTGGCATCCTGCGCGCTGAGCAGGAAGTCAAACGTGCCGAGCATGAAGCTGACGGTGGCGGAGTCGGGCACGCCCAACTCAGGGATGGTGGAAGGGAAGAGACTGCCGTACTCGGTAATCCAGAGGGGTTTGTTGCGCTCCCCTTTATCATTCAGCCATCTTCGAAATGCGATTATTCCATCGTTGAAGAGGACGTTGGAATGGGTATCGGAAAAACTTCGGGCAACAGCCAAGGCCCGGTCTGCCTCCATTCCTGGAGGAATATCCGCTCCCCAACTTGGTGTTTCATTGAGGATAAAGGCATGGATACTCCAAATGTCGATCAGGTTGGAGGCGGCTGCTTGACTGTGCGCCAACTGAACCAAGCGGATCCAGGCGCGATCCAGGTAGAGCAAGCGGATGGGGGTGGGCTGGACGATCGTGGCGAAGCCCAACCGGGCGGTGGGGTCATTGGTGCGGATCACATTGGCCAGTTCGAAAAACCGCTCACCATAAACCTCGGGGGTTACACTATCTTGATATTGCACTCGGTCCGGTTCGTTGCCGACCAGCCAGACGGCGCCCGGGTTGGCCTGAACGAGGGCGGGCAAGCTGGCAAGAACGGCCGGATACGAGCCGTCGGATACTCGCAAAACGCGGATGTACTCGACGCCGGGTGGCAAAACAGGGTGGCCGTCTGCGGTCCAGTCCAGGTAGCTGCCGACGCCGAGGGACTGCAAGTCGTAGCCCTGGCTGCCGAGGGGGGCGGTGATGCCGAAGCGGCAGGGAGCAGCGCCCTCAGCGCTGACGCGCGCTGTCGGGCTGGAGGATGCCAGAACCGCAGCGGTCAGGGCGATTGCGAATGCCAGGCGGGCCAAGCGGGTGATCCAGGTTGAGATTTGCGGGGAATGGGGCGAGTGGGTCATCTTATTGGGCGGGCGGGGCGCTGAATGCGACCACAAAGGATGTGGATTGAGACAGGTTGCCCCGCCATGACCAGACTCCCGAGAGTGGCTGCGTGCCTGGGGTCGTCCCAGGAAGAAGGCGCGCGCCATCCGGGAGGCGGACATCGATATTCACAGTCAGCGTATCCAGACCGGGCTGCTTGCGAAGGCGTAGGTGGTACGCCAGGCCTCCATCCGCTTGGGTCGAGACCACCGCGGCCGGAAGGGCCACGTCCAGCGTAATAACCTGCTGTTGGCGGGTAGGGACCATCACCAAACCACCGAAGGTTTGCAAGCCGGGCAGCTCGACGCTGCTATCCACCAGACCAGACCAATCTTGCCGGGTAAGCAAGGACTGTCCTGAGATGGGCGGAACCTGTGAGCTCACCAAATTGGTTCCGGCGGGAAAGTAGGCGCGCCAGTAATCCCAATAACAGCGCTGCTGCATGTTCTGGTAAGAATATTGGCTGGGGTCGGCGCCGTAGCTGGCCTGGTGGACGCAAGCCACATCCTGCTGTACGGGATTGATGTACTGCACGCTCAGATGGGCCAGCGGGTGGGCTAGATCGCGCAGATCGACCTGGTAGGTGAGCGAGCGCTGTATGACCGCGTCCATCTTGTTGAAACCGATGTTGGCGTCGACCAACATCAAGAAGTCGCCGGGGGCGGGAGTCAGGCTGCCATCGAGGGCGGAGCGAGCCAGAGCGGACTGCACGGCGGGGTTGCTCGAGTAGACCGCCAGGTGGCCCTGTTCGATCAAGGCGAGGGCTTGGGCGGCCAGCTTGAGCATCTGGGTCGGGTCGCGCTGGGCGAGAATGCGACCGATGAGGGTCTTGCCGAGCACAGCCATGAAGTCTTTGCGGTGGGCAAACCAGGTTGACTCATCCGCGGCGGCGCTGGCGGGACCCCAGGCGGCCTGCATGTAGGCTTCAACCGTCTCGGGAGTCACCGGCTGGCTCTCGCCCGGGAGCTCGATCGGGCCGACGGCGGTCAGGATGGCGCGGATGGCGGACTGGTCGAAAGCGACGACGCCCTGGGTGACTGTACCGGTCGAGAGGGTATACAACTCCTGCGCCTGGCGAGCCGTCGTGGGGAAGTCGGGGGACCAGTTGGCATCGCGCGGCACCCAGTAACCGGCCAGCATGAAGCGCGCGATCGGGTCGGGAGGAGACGGATAGCCTTTGCTGAAGTCATCCACGCGATAGGAGTCGCCAATCTCCAGGGCAGTGATCTTGCCGCGGTCGATCTGCAG
>JAQTMA010000040.1:0-8613 GCA_028714615.1 Anaerolineaceae bacterium
CTGACCGGGGAGAACATCTCCCGCGTCCTACAGGAAGGGGAGAAAGCTCTCGCTTATCTTCCCGAGCAGGATGAGATGCGCTGCGAAACCGCCGTCGCCATGGGGGGCGCTTACTGGGCGCTCGGCCGGGTCATCGATTCGGGAGATCAGCGCGCGGCTTTTCCTGGCGCTGAGCACCGTCAAAGGTCACAGCCGGATCATCTTTGACAAGCTGCTCGTCCAGCGGCGCACCGAAGCGGTCGCCCGCGCGCGCGAGCTGGGCTTGCTGTAGCCGGACCGACCGTTTCCCGTCTACCTCCTTTTTAGATCTGCCCCCCAGTTGTAGATTTTCCCCCTCCCCCCCAGACCCAGGCACCCCAACCGGCTGCAACGGGCACGCCTCAGGTGAGCATGCCCAATCCTGCCTCGCTCTATTGCACGCAGAACGGGAATAAACTTGGGATTCACACGGCTGATGATGGCAGCCAATCCGGGATCTGTGTCTTTCCAGACGGCAGCACCTGTGACGAGTGGGCTTATTTCAAAGGAGAGTGTGGCCTGGCAGCCCC
Source organism: Anaerolineaceae bacterium (assembly GCA_028714615.1). Next base: position 549 of record JAQTMA010000040.1, read on the forward strand.
AATAAACCCCACCTCTGCCCCAACCGGTGAGGCAGCCAAAGAAGCCAGTGGAGGTGGTCCCGGCGGAGGTATTCCCTCAGGAGAAAATGCATCGGGTGGTTTCATGCCAGCCGAAACCACACAAGAGTTCACAGATTGGTGGGGGGTCATCAAGAGTACAGAGTCCGGCGCACAGTATGATGACTACTTTGAGCGGCAGGACTTAGGGCCGAATTTTATCTACTTTGGTATCGATTCAATGGACCCGGCGGTAAAGTCCCAGATCGTGGCACAACGCGATAGCGGCAAGATCGTTCACCTTTACGGCACATTACTGAGCAATGTGCCCGACTACAACGGCTCGCAGGTCCAGGTGGACCGCCTCGAAGTGGAAGGGTAACCCATCCATCACAAACCCAGTCCCCGAGTTTACCCGCGTGGCGGGTAAACTCGGGGACTGGGGCGGACACAAGAATTACCAGGATATCGGACGATGAATCTGCTCGTGAAAATATTCGTGATGATTGGCAGCAGTACGACAGAGCAAGTAGCCGGGGCGGACAAACAGCTCTTACTGTACCAGGATCGGATCGACGCGGATGTTGCCCTCTCCCGCCAGCCGGATCAGTTTCTCAAGCAAATCCTGGTTCACCCCCGTGGATTCATTTGGAAACTCCAGCATGAACCCTCGCCCTTCTTCGAACACGTGGAATGCAAAACGATCCTTGCCCGGGCAGGCAACCAGCGCCCCGTGGATGCACCTCAAGCGCAATACATCGCGTTTCTTGTCCCCCGTCGATCGGATGATGACCGTCAGCATTTGGGGCTGGTCTTCTTTTCGCGGCGGCTTGACGCCGATGCCAACGGACGATACCAGGTAAGGCGGCAGGACCATGCTGGTTTCTGGGCGTGGGATGCGCGTCTCAGCGAGGGCTTCTTCGTGCAAGTTCGACCCGGCCTGTGACTTCGGCATGGGCGAAGTTTCCGGTCTCAGGCTGGTGGGTGGTCCTTCCGTTGCAAGGGTTATCGGCGACGGTGTGGGATTTACTGGATCTGCCCGGCGGGCGGGTTGTGGCGCCGGTATAGGCGCCATCCAATCATCTTGAGGTGGGGGGACATCGTCCGGGGGGATGGAAACCTCATCCAAATCCCAGTCAACCGGCGGAATATCTTCTGTCTGGGCTGCGCGTACCGGTGGCGCTTTGGCCGCCCGGTCATTAACGGGCGCGGTTTCGGGCGTCGGGCGCATCCGCGCTTCAACGTTAACATCGCCAACCCCAGCCATTTGAACCGCCTGCGCCAGATCGTCTGCCGTCAACGGAATGACCGCATCTACCAGGATCTTGGGATCCCCGCTCTCGGCGTCCACTTTACCTTCCACCAAGAGCACCTTATCCACTTCGAACAACTGCCCATAGCGCTCCCAGGTGCGGGGGAAGACCACCAGCTCCAGAGTACCCTGCAGGTCTTCCATTGTGACAAAACCCATCGCCTTGCCGCCTTTGGTCTGGTGGTTACGCATGCGCACCACCATCCCGGCTACAGTGATTTTGTCCCGCTTGCTCACCTCGGCCAACTGGGCAGAATAATGCGTCACTTTGGTGCGCAACAGCGGCATGAAGGCTGCCAGTGGATGATCGGAGACGTACAATCCGAGCAGTTCACGTTCCCAAACGAGCTGCTCGCGCTTATCCAGGGTCACGCTGTGGGGTAGTACCAGTTCTTCTTCAACACCCGCAACCGATCCAAAGAAGGTCATCTGACCGGCTTGAGCGGCGCGGAAATGGCTGGTGCTCACCGATAGAATGCGGTCCATCGCTTCCAACAGCGCCATGCGTTCCCCGAAGCGGTCCATCGCTCCCACCCGGATCAGGCACTCCAGCGCGCGTTTCCCCATCTGGCGCAGGTCGACGCGATGGGCCAGGTCGGTTAGATCTTTAAATGGAGCATTTTCCCGCGCCTGCATGATCAGGTCGACCGGCCCTGGACCAACGTTCTTGACTGCACCCATTCCAAAACGAATGGACGCGACCCCCCGCCCTTCCAAACCGAGCTGGTCTTCGATGGTGAAGTCCCAACCGCTTGAGCCAACGTCCGGCGGCAGCACAGCGATGCCCATGGCGCGGCAATCGGCCACGTACAGCGCCACCTTCTCGGCTTCGTTTTTCGACGCCGAGAGCAGCGCGGTCATGTATTCAACGGTGTAGTGCGCCTTCAGGTAGGCGGTCTGCACAGCGATGACGCCGTAATCGGCGGCATGGCTGTTGTGAACGATGATGTCATTTGCGACGAAGTTATGCGTCTCGGCAATCTCGAGATCGTAGGTTTGCTCCTCGCCCACATACTCGATGGTCCGGACCGAATCCCAATATACATCGTTATCTACCCAACGCCCCAGCTCGGCATCCTCGAAGAAGTCTGCCAGGCGGGTGATGGTCCCTCGGCTGTAACCCACTTTTGTCGCTGTGTGAGCCGGGTAGAATTCCCGCTGCGCAATTCCGCTGCCCTGGTTGATCTGCTTCCAGGTGAGGCCGGATCGGTCTTTGTCCGCTCGGATGCGGTCCTTGACGATAAGCGGCACGACATCCTTGGTCCCGATTTTGACAGAGGTCTGTTCCAAAACCAAGGTCTGGAGCATAACGCGATCTTCTTCGTGCAAGAAGTAAAGACCGATGTGTGTGTTAAATGCGGCCAGGTTGTCGTTCCCCGTAATGAAAACCTGGTAGCCCGTTCTCCCCTCTTTATAAGGGAATCGGGCAGTTCTGACCCGGCTAAGGATTCCGAAGCGCAGGAGCAAATGCTGCATCTGATGGGCCAGCCGTTCTGAAGCGGTCGCATAGAACAATGAACGGCCGGGCAGGTCAATATGCCCATCCCCTTGCCACATCCTGCTGATGAGTAACCCCAGATGCGGCAGGGTCAATTCGAACGCTGGGGCCGGAATCTCTTTTTGCCGGGCATTCTTGCCGAGCATCCCAAGGGATCCCGCCCAGGTGAAGATCTCCGGGGGGATGGTTTTATCGATCCGGCGCGCATAGACCGAATAGGTTGCCTTGTGGGTAGCGATGGAGCACTTCGTATTCGCAAAAGCCTCAGCAGCCTGGACAAAGTCCTCGACCATGGCCGAATCCTGGTTGTAGAAATATACCGAATGGGGGTGGCACAGGTTGCCTTCAGCCAGGAGGTGTCCCAGGGCAATGACTTCATGCTCCGGCCATTGAGAGTGACCTACGACCGGGATGCGGCGGGGGACCGCCATGAGCTCGCCCGGTTGCAATTCACCCAACGCACGCCAGCCGTGCTGCGTGAAGAAAGGATGGTTGTCGGTCGCCCGGATGACCCGGCCTGAACCGGTGGTTAGCCGGTAAACCGGCTTTACCCCGTTGTCAAAGACCTGAGAAACGCTCCCAGCCTTCAGTATAAGCGACTGCGTGTCACAGGTGAGCGTTTCAGATACAGCCGCTTCCTGCCGGTAAAGGTCTTCGATCTTGACCATTCGCCCGGTGGCGGCATCCACGACTTCGACATCCCCAGGCAAACACTTATTAAATCCGTAACGGGCAAAATTTTCCCAATCTTCGAAGATCAGGCGGGCAGTCTCTCCTTCAATGCCGTGCTTGACCGCTCCCGCAATGAAGCGCTCGCGGTGCAGGGCGATCTGGTCGGCTTTCTTTTTCGAGATAGCCTTGCGCAGTTCGTCTGCCTCCGACGCGCTATAGCCGCCTACCTCCATCGCCGCAAACATGATCTGTTCCTGATAAATAGGGATACCGTAGGTCTCGGAGAAGATCGGCTCGAGCGCCGGGTGGCGGTAGGTCACTGCTTCTTCACCGTGCATACGTTTAATGTATGTGGGGATGAAGTCGAGTGGGCCCGGGCGGTACAGTGCTACCATTGCGATCACGTTCGCCAGGTTCTTGGGCTTCATCTGGGTGATATAGCGCGTCATCCCCGTACCTTCCAGTTGGAAGACGCCCGCCGTATGCCCGGTGCCGATAAATTCGTAGGTTTCTGCGTCGTCCGTCGGAATGTTGTAGAGGTTCAGCTCAACGCCGTGCCGCTGCTGGATCAGATCGCACGCACGCGACATGACCGTCAGGGTGGACAGACCCAGGAAATCCACCTTCAGCAGGCCGAGCGATTCGATGATCGACATCTCGAACTGCGTCACGGTTTTGATCGGGCTCTCGTCCGAGCCGCTCGTCGGGCGGTGCAGCGGGATGTACTCGATGATGGGCTTATCGGTGATGATCACCCCGGCCGCGTGGGTGCCGGCGTTGCGAACCACTCCTTCCATCCTGGCGGCGGTCTCGATCAGCGTCTTCAAGTAAGGCGCTTCGGCGATCACCCCGCGTAACTCAGCCGATTCTTCCAACGCGTCGGCGATGGTTCCCCCCTTGCCGGGGATGTTCGGGATCAGTTTGGCCACCCGGTCGACTTCCGAGATGGGGATGTCCATCACCCTGCCAACGTCGCGGATGGCTCCACGGGCGCCCAATGTACCGAAAGTGATAATCGAAGCCACCTTGTCGTCGCCATATTTGCGCGCGCAGTACTCCATGATCTTCGGTCGCAGGTCATCGCGGAAATCCAGGTCGATATCCGGCATCGAGATACGCCCCGGGTTGAGGAAGCGCTCGAAGATCAACCCGTGGTCAATGGGTTCGACCAGGGTAATATCCAGGGTATAAGCCACGATCGAGCCAGCCGCCGATCCACGTGCGTTATACCAGACCGTCTCCTGGCGAGCGTAGCGGCACAGGTCCCACACGATCAGGAAGTAGGTGTCGAAGCCCATCTGGTGGATGACACCCAATTCATATTCCAGGCGCTCGCGTACTTTGGCGTCATCCGCGCGCAGCCCATAGCGCCGGCGCAATCCCTCTTCGCACAACTCCCGCAAGTAGGATTCCGGAGTGTAACCCTCTGGGACGTCGAAGAGCGGCAAATGGTAACCCTTGCTGGACAGATCCACGTTGCAACGATCGGCGATCAGCAAGGTGTTGCTCAGCGCCTCAGGCGCCTCAGCGAACAAGGTGGACATTTCCTGGGGGGTGCGCAGATAATACGACCCATCCGACATGCGGAAACGGTTCTGATCCGTGAGGAGTGAGCCGGTCTGGATGGCCAGCAGGATATCTTGAAGCTTGGCATCATCTGGATTAATATAGTGCACGTCATTGGTGGCCACGTATCGCGCCTGGTAGCGTTCGCCCAGGCTCATCAATGACTTGTTCAGTTGCGGTAGCTCCTTGATATCATGCTGCTGCAACTCGATGAAGAAATTTTCCTTGCCGAAAACGTCGTAATACCAATCCAGCTTGCGGCGCGCAGCATCCGGTCCCTCGCGTAGTACCGTCCGTGGAATCTCGGCTGCCATGCAACCAGAAGTCGCGATCAACCCTTCTGAGTGCGCCGCCAGGAAGTCGTGGTCCACCCGAGGAAAATAATAAAACCCTCGTAATTGGGCGGCTGAGGCAATTTGCAGCAGGTTGTGATACCCGACGGCGTTTTCCGCGAGCAGCAGCAGGTGCGAAGACTGTTTATCCAGGCGGGAGTCGCGGTCGCTCATCGTGCGGGCTGCCAGGTACGCTTCCAGACCGATCAGCGGTTTCACCCCCGCCGCCATCGCCTCTTTGTAGAACTCGATCACGCCAAACATGGTGCCGTGATCGGTCACTGCGATGGCAGGCATATTCAACTCGTGAGCGCGCTTCATTAACTTTTTGATATTACTGAAGCCGTCCAGAAGTGAATATTCAGTATGAACGTGAAGGTGAACGAATGACATACCCCGCCTGATTCAAACAATAAGACCGGTAGATCCTTCGCCGGTTCTCTCCTATCATTATAGCGGGGAATGGAATCATCAATCCCCCGCTTTCCTTAAAACACCCTATTTATTAAGATGCCTTACTTTTCCTCGTCTTTCTTATCGTCCTCCTTCATTTTCGGGGCTTCCACCACTTTCGTCGGCGTTTTTTCCGCGATGAAAAAGGCGAAGACCAGCACTCCCAGGAATACCACGATCGTTACGAATCCCCACAGCGGCCCATAAATCACCCACGGCCCATCAATGAACATGTATTGCAACACCGACGTGATCACCATCAATATCCCAATGATGCGCCCATTGCGGGCGGAAAGCTTCCGCGTCGCGGAAATCCCCACTTCTCCTTTCCACAAGATGTAAAGGCTGAGCCCGATCAGAATCAAAGAAATGAACATGGGGACTCCTAAGGTCCTTATCCGCGAATTCCGCGAATTGTAAATAGACCAAATTTTTTTTTGTTATTTCCTCATTAGCCCCATTCACGAAATTCGTGGATAATAATTTTTAGCGAAATTCGCAAATGGAGAACTTATTAAGTATATAACGCCTGGCTTGAACAGCCAAGCGTTATACATACCCAAATCAAACCCACTATCCACCAATACTCACTTCAAGTTCTCAACGGTTAATTGGAGCGGATCGAGCTCAGTACCTCAGCCTTGCTCCTTGCCCGAACCCGGTGAGGCAAGTCCCATCTCCCCAGTGTATTTTCCAGCAGGAAGCGCGACCGGGGCAACTCCCCTTCCACAATGGCTCGCCCACTGGCGCCAAAAACCTCAATAAACATGCGGTCCATCTCTTTGAGGGTCGCACCCTGGGCCATGCTGGTCATTCCTAACCGCAAGAAATTCTTATGAATGTTGAAAGCCTCGTTGGCTGAACTGAAACTGGACTGTTCCGGACGGTTTTGTTCAAACCAGGTTTTTAATTCACGGAGCATCTGCAGGTGAGCAGCTCTGAAGCCGATGCTCTGCACCGCCTGGAAATACGAATACTCCCCTGTGATCACACTTGGGTAGCTGCTGTTAAACATCATACTGCACCCCGCCTTGAAAGCCCCGCCGTTTTTATGTTTGTACAACCTTCTTCCGGGTGATTCAATTGGGGAAAACCCGATTGGTCAATAGGGAAAACCCTACCTTGTATAAGGCTTCTCATCATTCAGCTCCTTGAGTAAGTTGATGGTTTCAGTAAAACAAATCGAATCAATGGTTGAAAATTGCGATTGGTAATGCTTGGCGTCGATAAAAGAACATTTGTCCTGTTTACAGAGATATTATAGGGCAAATGTTCTATTAATGCAAGTACTTTGAGATATTTAAACGTTATCCTCTGTGACCTCTTGTTTTATACTCAATGTCCTCTGCGGTATAGTTCTTCCTGGTTATAATTAGACGCATGACTTCTCAAACTGTCCAGCCTAGCCTGCTTCAGGCAGTTATCCTCGCCGCCCGTCCGAAGACGCTGCCCGTATCGATGGCTCCCGTGGTCGCCGGGAGCGGGATCGCTTTCTATACCGGTTTTTTTTCCGCTCTGCCTGCCCTGGCAGCTCTGTTGGGAGCGCTGTGCTTACAAATCGGCGCGAATCTTGCAAACGACGTGTATGATTACCAAAAAGGCGCCGATACCCACGAGCGCCTGGGACCGCTGCGCGTTACTCAGGCCGGCTTGCTCACTCCTCGCCAGGTCTTGGCGGGGATGTGGTTTTTCTTTGGGTTGGCTGCCCTGCTAGGGGTTTATCTGGCCCTGCATTCGGGTTGGCTGGTGGTGGTCATCGGATTGCTCTCCATCGCCGGGGCGATCCTGTACACTGCCGGACCATTCCCGCTGGGATACAATGGGTTGGGAGAATCGTTTGTCTTCCTGTTTTTCGGATTGGCGGCAGTGTGCGGCACGGTATATGTCCAGGGAGGGGAGATCGGCCCGCTGGCGTTCTGGTCAGCTTTTCCGGTGGGCCTGTTGGCGGCCAGCGTGCTCACGGTTAACAACTTGCGTGATATAGAAACAGACCGGGTTTCAGGGAAGCATACCCTGGCAGTTTTGTTTGGCCGGCAAGCCACCCGCCGGCTATTCGCCACCGAGGTGGGTGTGGCATACCTTCTGCCCGGCATCCTGGTCCTGGTGGGCATCGCGCCGGTCTGGGTGATGCTGGCCTGGGTTTCGCTGCCCTTGACCATCTCCCTTGGGAGGATGGTGTTTTCCTTGACCGGCCGCCCGCTCAACCAGGCGTTGGCCAAAACCGGCCAACTGGTG
>JAQTMA010000040.1:8713-10399 GCA_028714615.1 Anaerolineaceae bacterium
CAAAACGAATCCGTGACCAAGAGACAAGCTCCTGGTCTTCCTCTACATATCCCATTGCCTTATCCCCTCCCTATGCTATAATTCTCCACCGGAAAGGTGGACTTTATGCTGCAGAAGATCGGCCGCCTGCTGGGTGGCAACCCCTATAAAAAAGAAATCGACCGCTTAACCCTGGTCGTCGAGGATATCAATCGGCTAGAACCCCAATTCGAGGCCCTCTCTGACGAGGCGCTAAGCTCCAAAACGGACGAGTTCCGCGGGCGGCTGGCTGCCGGTGAGACCCTGGAAGACCTCCTCCCCGAAGCCTTCGCAGCGGTGCGGGAAGCCTCCAAGCGCACCATCGGCCTGCGCCATTTCGATGTGCAGATGATCGGCGGCATCGTGCTCCATGAGGGCAAGATCGCTGAGATGCGCACCGGGGAAGGCAAGACACTGGTCGCTACCTTACCGCTCTACCTGAACGCCATCTCCGGAAAGGGCACCCACCTGGTGACCGTCAACGATTACCTGGCCCGCCGCGATGCGCGTTGGATGGCGCCCATCTACAACATGCTCGGTCTGAGCGTAGGCGTCTTGCAGATGGCTGCTCGTACCGACAATGGACGCAACGCCTTTCTAATTAATCTCGAGAAAACCTCCACACACGAGGATCAGAACCAGCTCGAGGTAGTCCTGCGCAAAGAAGCCTACCTGGCCGATATCACCTACGGCACCAACTCGGAGTTCGGATTTGATTACTTACGAGACAACACCACCATGCGCATGGAAGATCGCGTGCAGCGCGGTCACAATTACGCCATCGTCGACGAGGTGGACAACATCCTCATCGATGAAGCCCGCACCCCGCTGATCATCTCCGGCCCGGCCTCCGAGGAGACCGAGTGGTATATCAAAATGGCTCAGATTGTGCGCCAGCTCAACCCGGAAGAGTTCGAGGTGGATGAGAAGGACCGCACCGTCACCTTGAATGAAATGGGCGAGTTGCACGTCGAGCAGTTGCTCGAAATGCCCCTGCGTGACCCCGAACGCCCGGAAGACATCACCCCCGAGCAAGCCCGCCTGATGGGTTATTTGGAACAAGCCCTGCGCGCCCAGTACCTTTACCGCCGGAACAAGGACTATCTGGTGCAGGCCGGCAAGGTGCTCATCGTCGACGAGTTCACCGGGCGGCTTATGCCCGGCCGGCGTTGGTCGGATGGGTTGCATCAGGCCGTGGAAGCCAAAGAGGGCGTCAAGGTCGAGGCGGAGAACGTCACCTATGCCACCATCACGCTGCAAAATTACTTCCGCATGTACGCCAAGCTGGCCGGCATGACCGGTACTGCCCTCACCGAGGCTGAGGAGTTCTACAAGATTTATAAACTGGACGTGGTACCCATCCCGACCAATCTGGAGTTCCAGGCGGCTGGCTCGGGCGCCGAGTTGGCCGAGATCGAGACGCGCGACCCGGATGGCTACAAGCAGATCTACTACTCCCGGCGAAACGATGGTGAACGCAAACCGGTCTTCTGGAAACGCCAGGATTTCCCGGACGTGGTCTATCGCTCCGAAGAAGCGAAACTGCGCGCCATTACCCAGGAGACAGTCTACTACCACATCGTTGGCCGTCCGCAGTTGGTCGGAACGACCTCGGTAGAGCACTCCGAGCGTCTCGCGGGGCGCCTGCGCGCGGAGCCGGTGCGCCGC
>JAQTMA010000040.1:10499-23755 GCA_028714615.1 Anaerolineaceae bacterium
ATGGAAGATATGAAGCGTGTGCGCGAGTTGGGCGGCCTGCACATCATCGGCTCTGAACGCCACGAGGCCCGCCGCATCGACAACCAGTTGCGCGGCCGAGCCGCCCGCCAGGGAGACCCCGGCTCCAGCCGTTTCTATCTTTCCTTGCAGGACGAGCTGATGCGCCTTTTCGGCGGCGCCCAGGTGGAAAACCTGCTCAACCGCTTAAACGTGGACGAAAGCCTGCCCATCGAGAGCGGCATCGTGGGCAAACTGGTCGAGCAATCACAGACACGCGTGGAGGGCGCCAACTTTGATGTGCGCAAGCACTTGCTCGAATACGATGACGTGCTCAATGCCCAACGCGCCCGCATCTATTCGCAGCGCGATGCCATCTTCACCAAGGACGACCTGAGCGAAGACATCGCCGACATGCTCACCACCGAGCTGTCTGCGCGCATCCCCGTCGGGCTGAAAGATGAGGAAGGTCCCTGGAAGCTGCTGGCCTTCCTGGAAGAAATCCAGCCTACGCTGGAATACGAGGACGTGATCTACCCGTCTTTCACCCAGTACCTGCTGCTCAAAGAGATCGAGCGCAAGATGCAGACCGCGCTCGATCCCGACATGGCCCTGCACGACGCCCTGCTCGATCTGGCCAGCCGCTCGCTGCAGTTCGAGCGCGAACACCTGATGCATTCTGCCCGCGAGCTGCTCGATAAGTCGGAAGAAACCCTGCAGACCCAGCTCGACGAACGCAACGATGCGCTGGACACCTTCCTCGAAGGCTTGCGTGACATCGATGAAGAGACCGGTCCGCGCAAGCCTCAGGAACTGGCCGACGAGTTGGTTTCCCTGGCAAAGCTGCCCATCCGCCTCAACCCCGAGCAAACCCGCATGTTGACCAGCGAACCGGAGCGCGTGGTCGACGCGATGCGCGCGCAAGCCAAAAACCAGTTGACCGCCTTGATGATCACCCGCTTAATCGGCGGCTTCGAACGGCGTTTGGAAGAGAGCCTGAACATCAAGCCACAGCAGTTGCAGGAATATGAGTGGAATGAGGTGGTGGACCAGCTCGCGCAAGCGCTGGAGGACTACTTCGATCACCGCGAGCAGCGTTTGCTGGGAGAACAGGGGCAGATCGTCCGTGAGGTGGATACCGCACTGGCGCGCCTGCAAGGGCAGGCACTCGACCAGGGACAGGTCATCAAGCTCATCAATCTGATGGCGCAGGGAACGCGCCTCTCCTTTGATCGCAAGACCCATCGCCAGGGATGGGCGCGCACCACCCGCCTGCGATATACCTACCTGGCTGCCCATCTGTTGGAAGCGCGTAGCCCGCAGCAGGTAACCGACGAAGTCCTCGAACACCTGGAAGGAGCACAGGCCAGCATGGCGCGGGTGTGGGGCAAGAGCGAGTGGAACCGCATGCTTGCATCCGAGGCCACCCTGGCGAATCTGATCGGCCGCGCTCAGGAACAGGTGCAGCAGGCCATCGGCGAAGAACGTTTCACGCAATTGCTCGAGACGCCCATCACGGAGATCCCGGCGGCCGACCGCGACATCATCATCGAGGTGCTCGGCCACCGCGTGCTCTCGGAGATCTTCCGCCAGCTCTTGCTGGGGGTCATCTCTGACCTGTGGGTGGATTACCTGACCCGCGTGGAAGCGCTACGCGTCTCGATCGGCCTGGAAGCTTACGCCCAACGCGATCCGTTGGTGCAATACAAGAGCCGCGCCACAGAAATGTTCCAGGAGCTGCTGGCAGAGGTACGCCTGGGCGTGATCAGCCGCATGTTCACCTTCCGTCCCCGCCAGGCTAGCGGCACCCAGGTGGAAGCTCAGCCGGGTGAAGCAGAGGCGCTCCCTCAAGGCGCCGCAACGCCTGCTCAAGTGCAGGAATCGTCGCCTTCGCACAAGAAGAAGCGCAGGAGACATTAAGAGCTTTTGGACACGGATTACACGGACCTACGGCACGGATATTAAATCCTTGCTTATCCGTTCCGTAGGTCCCTGTACTCCGTATCCAAAAGGTTTATATCAGGAGTAATTTTCGGTAGATGTCAACTAAGGACTGGCTGCGTTTCTGGGCTCTAGGCTTGATCTGGGGCACTTCTTTTTTATGGATCAAAATCGCGGTGACCGAGATCAGCCCATACGTGCTGGTGGGTTTTCGTACGCTCCTGGGGGCATTCGGATTATTCGCCTTGTTCGTCATCGGGAAATCATCGGGGTTGCGCTGGAGGGAGCTGCGTCCCTGGATTGCGCCCTTCGCGGTGGTAGCTTTCTTCAACGTGGCCTTTCCCTGGATGCTAATCTCGTGGAGCGAGCAGTACATCCCTTCGTCCGTGGCTGCCATCTTGAACAGCACCGCCCCACTCTTCACCATGCTATTTGCCCCTTGGATGTTGAAGGATGACCGCCTAACGAAAGCCAAGCTGATTGGCCTTTTCATCGGCTTTATCGGGGTAGTCGCACTCTTTGCCCCACAGCTCTCTGAGAAGCTGGACATGAACATCATTGGACAGGGAGCCATGCTGCTAGCCGCCGGTTCCTACGGGCTGGGAGGTGTGTTTGCCCGGCGAAATGGCCGCGGCATCTCCCCACAACTCCAGTCATTCTTGCAACTCAGCCTAGCCAGTATGATGGCCTGGGGATTTACGTTCGTCTTCGAGCGCCCGGTGGGGCTCCCCCACCTGCCAATTACCTGGTTCGGGCTATTGTGGTTGGGCTTGCTGGGCTCGTGCCTGGCCTATATCCTATACTTCTCCTTGATCCATTCGATCGGCCCAACCCGCACGAGCATGGTCACCTATATCTTGCCACTGGTCGGTGTTATCTTGGGAACGCTCTTCTTGAGCGAGCGGCTGCACTGGACGACTTTGCTGGGTGGTGCGCTGATTTTATCGGGGATAGCGGTGGTTAATGTGAAGCCCAAGAAAAGCACTATTATCCCCGAATTACGCGATTAGCACAAATTTTCGGAATGGGGATTTAAGAACAACATCGCAAATTGTTATTAAAATGCTCCTGCTCACTGTTCGCGGGTAGAACTGTTCTTATAGCTTGCCACCGAGCACCTTCGCCCCGGTCGGACCAGGACTGCCTCCCCTGGGCTCGATCGTAATGCCGAACTGCCGATACTCGCTCAGCGGTTCCTGTGAATATACCCAGTTGGACGCATATCCGCTCGAATCAACCGAAAATACTGCACCACTCTTGCGTTCGCCATCTTTGGTAAGCCACAACTGGTACTGTTGAGCCTCTCCCAGGGGCGGAAGGTTCTGGACGATGAGGGTTCCGGCTTGCCCGTCGCGGCTGATAACGATCCAACCGGTGGCAGCCGCCGCAGATTCCGTCCCCGCCAACCTCACCACGCGGAAATCGTTGGCGGCAGCGGTTTGATTGCCGCCCAATCCAAGCAGGTTGAAGGCTATCAAAGCAACGATGATCGCCAGAGCTGCCACCAGTCCCCAGGCTGGAACCGGTGCGATCAGGAAATTCTTCAGGCGCTCTATCCACGAGACTCGTTCGTTCAGGATGGGATCCGCCTGACTCGCCACCTGGTTGAGAATGCGGGCGCGTAGATCGGGCGAAGGGGTACGCTCCGGAACCGCCAACATGAGCTGGTCGGTCACTGCCTGGTAAGCTGCCAGCTCTTTTTGGCACGACCCACATTGCTCCAGGTGCCCCGAGACCCGCTGCTGCTCTTGCGGTTCCAGGCTACCCAGCGCGTAAGCTGCCAGATCATCGAATACGTGTCCGTTCATGGTGATGCTTCATCCTTTATATTAACCTACGCACCAAAATGCTTCTTAGATCTATTGGGAAGAAACCGAGTCTTCCACCAGTGCTTGACGCAGCTTCTGCATCCCCAGGCGCAGGCGGGTTTTCACCGTCCCGAGCGGCTCTTGCAACCGGTTGGCGATTTCCTGGTGGCTCATTTCCAGAAAATAAGCAAGCTCGAGAACAGCACGCTGCTGCTCAGGAAGGCTCGCCACGGCATTTCGCAATCTCACCCTCTGCTGTTCGAGCTCGACCTCCTGTTCCAACCGGTCAGTGCTAGCCAGCTCCTCGAGCGCATCGTCGGCGAACTCCGCCTGGTGTCCTTCGGGACGCACATCCTGGCGGCGCAACGTATCGATCGCCCGGTTACGAGCAATGCGAGCCAGCCAGGAGACCACCTTACCCTGCACCGGATCATAGGTACGAGCTTTGTTCCATACCTGGATAAAAACATCCTGGGTAACTTCTTCCGCAACTGATTTATCCCCGATGATCTGGACGGCGAGGCTAAAGATGAGGCGGCCGTATAGGTCATAGAGCTGCCCTAATGCTCCAGTTTGACCAGCAGCAATGTGGACCATCAATAGCTCGTCATCCATTACGGTGTGCACCACCTGGCCAGCCTGGAAATAGTTCAATCATGTATATACAGGTATGGTCGAATATCACTAACCGGATCAGGTTTATAAATTATAGTCGATCTACACGGTTAACAAAAAGAATCCTGTCAATTATCCGGGATTCTTCTATCATTCTGGAATAACTATCCGAAAATCTACGATTCACTCTCCGTCCGTATGGGGAGATGTTGCTTTCTCCGGTTTGGGTTTCTTATCCGGCGTTGCCTTTTCAGATGCAGCAGTTTCGGAGGATGAGCTCTTTTCTGACTCCCCTGATTTCTCCTCACTTTTGGCGCTTGCATAACGGCTCTGACCGGAAGGCGAGCGATGGTCAGTCGAATAGAATCCCGACCCTTTAAAGACGATCCCAACTGGCTGGAATACTTTGCGCAGAGTCTTCTTTCCACATTCCGGACAGCGGGTTAATGCTTGCTCGGAAAATTTCTGGAAGCGGTCAAATTGGATATCACAACTTTCACACCGGTATGTATAGACTGGCATTCATAACCTCACTGTTCAGGAGGAACATTCCTCCTGACAAGTAGATGATTATAGCCTGCTTAAAGTTGCCTGGCAAGGGGTGGTTGGCCAATTACGCGAGTCGGGGATACCCTGCTACGGAGTGGGGGTGAGTTTAAAGGCCAGGTGTTCAACGGCCGTCTTCTCCCAGCCTTCGGTGAGCGCTTCGGGAGGCAAGGCCAGCAGGGCCTCCCAATCTTTCGCCGCAGCCGTCAGATCGCCAATCGCCTCCAGCGATTGAGCGCGCCAATAGAAGAGTGCCGCGATCTGTGCGTCGGTCTTGGCCAGCGACCGGGTACGATCGAGCAATAGATAGGCCTCGCGGTTTCGCTGCAAAGCCAGCAAGGCGCGGCCTTTATCCAGGTTTGCCTCGAAATACTTGGAATTCAGTTTCAAGGCTGCATCGAAGTCAGCCAGTGCTTCATTCGCTTGGTCTTGCAGCAAGTACACTTCTCCGCGCAATAGGAATCCTTCTTGTAAGCGATTATCCGCTGCCAATGCCTGGGTGAAGGCTTGAACAGCGTTAGGCAGGTTTGATAGCGTCAAATAGGCTTTACCAACCAATAACAATACCTGGGGGGATTCTGGAGCGTAGATCAGGTATTTGTTGAGCGGAGCCAAGGATTCCCCCGGTTGCCCCGCTGCCAGGTAAGCTTGCCCTAAAACCAGGTAAGAATCCAGCAGGGTGGCATCCAGTTGGTTGGCTTTCCGCGCTTCATTCAGCGCTTCATCGATGTGACCCTCGACCAGGTTGGTACGAGCTTCGTATAAGAAGACGAGCGGTGAATCCGGAAGCAGCGGTTCTGCGACCGCCAGGCTCTTGAGCGCCGCCAGACTGTCCCCTCGCTGGAAGGCTACAATCGCCTGCTGAAGATAGGCTTCTCCGAAATTGGGGTCGAGCTTTATAGCCTGGTTCAGGTCGTCATCCACATTCGCTTGCGGATCAAGCGCAAACTTAGCCCGTGCTCGGCCCAGGTAAGCCGGCGCGTAACGCATGTTGACTTTTAGTGCCTGGTCATATTGTTCGATAGCCTGATCATATTGTCCTTGCTGACGGTAAGCCTCGCCCATATAATAATAGGCATCGACCGCATCCGGTTCTGCCACCACCACCTGCTGCATGAAAGTGATGACATCTGCCCAGGCGCCACGTTCGAAGCGACGTACACCTGTAATGTACGCTTCTGAGAGAGGGTGGGGGGTCTTGCCGTAGAAGGGCGTCGGCGTATAGGTTACCTCCAACAGCATCCATAAGGGCGTTGGTCCGACAAAGGTGGGGACTGCTGTGCGCACGACCAGCGTTTTTGTCGGCAGTAGTGTTGCGGATGGTTGTGCTACGGGTGGTGTTGGCCGGATGTAGGTGGTGGGCGCCGGCGCCGGGCGCGGGCCAAACAGGCCGATGAGCAGCAACCCAATCGCCACCACGCCACCGATACTCCATAAAAACAAGCGGACCAACGGTAATTTACCGCCCATTTTGTCCACCTGCGATTCGGACGGCAGGCGCACGCCCCAGTTGCGGCGAAGTAGTCCGGCGGCGCCGATGCCGCCCTCTTCGGCAGGCAGCGCTCCGATCAACACCAATCCTCGCCGGGCTGCCGAGCTATGCGGATCCAGCCGTAATGCCTCTTGCAGACAGTAAATCCGCTCGCGGGTTGACGCAACCACGGTGCTCATCCACAACCAATATTCAGGGTTGGTTGCATTGGTTTTGAGCAGGCGGGTCAGTAGATCGCGGGCGCGGACGTAATCCCCCTCACGAATGGCCCCGATCGCTTGTTGAAGCATGGTGTCTTCGGGCATAGGTTTTTCCTGACGAAGCCTGTAGAGCGAAACGTTGCGAAAGTGTTTCCTGGTTCCGGATTCACCCGCTCAAGAAAAGGTTGCAACCTTGATGCTAGCGCTTGCGGAATAACGTCAACCCAACCACAACCAGGCCCAGGGCACAGACTGCGATAATACCCACGCCGAGAGCCTGGCGGTTACCCCCCAGGTCGATCATAGGTGGACGCGGAGTGGCGGTCCAGGCGGGGGTTACCGTTGGAGCGCCGGGAAGGTCAGTAGGAGTGCGCGGCCGGGGAGTCGAGCTTGGCTTGCTCGTCGTGGTCGCCGTGCGGGTGACCGTGCTGGTTATGGTGGGTGTGGCTCCCTTACGGATGAACAGTTTTTCACCGATATTGATCGAGTCTGATGTCAGGTTGTTCAAGGTCTTCAGATCATTCAGACTGATGCCGTAAGCCGTGGCAATGGTGATGAGGGTCTGCCCGGATTGGACAACGTGGATGACCGCACCGTCCTGATCGGGAGTTGAGGTCACCAACGCGATGATCGGGAGGTCGGTTCCACCAGTGGCGGTGCTAGTTGCACGGGGGACCTGGGTGCCGGCCTGAGCGGATGGAGCAGCGGCGCCGCGGCTCACCACGCCAGCGAGCAACAGGAATGAGATGGCGAAGATAATGCTGAGACGGGATACTGTGCGCATGCACTGCAATTATACCCGAACCAAAACCTACACGACCACGTCGCGACCCATCGCTTCGGCGGCTACTATAAAATCGGCCGCGGAGATCATGCCTACCAGTTCGCCCTGCTCGTCCGAGACCGGCAGATGGTGGATGTTATGCTCACGCATCAAGAGCGAACATTCCTTGAGGGTCCAATCTTGTTTCGCAGTAATCACGGGAGTGGTCATAATATCACGCACCCGGGTCTCGGAAGGGTTGCGTTCCATCGCGATAATCTTATCGCTGATATCGGTGGAGGTCAGGATGCCATATTCTGGATTTTCTGGGGTCTTCTGGACGAGCACACTGTGAATGTAACGCTTGCGCATGAGCACCAACGCGTCGGAGACGGTGCTATCCGGGTCGATAAACACCAGCAGGGCGATCATCCAATCACGAACCTGGTATTGCATGGCGGGTCTCCTTTCGACAGTACACACAGTATTGGGATGAAGGGTTCTGCTGCCGGCTCCAGTTACCGGCCTGGATTGTACTTATCAGATAAATATACATGAATTTGTGAGGGATGTCCAGTTTGAATCAAATCATTGCCAGGAGGAGATAGGTCATTCACTAGAATGTCTCGGTCAGGATGCGCCCCATGCACACGCCGTTCATACTGGCCTGCATCAACCCCCGGGTCAAACCGGCGCCATCACCCAGGACATGCAGGTTACGGATGTTGGTCTGGAAGTGCTTGTCCACGCCGATGCGGTTGGAATAAAATTTCACCTCCACACCATAGAGTAAGGTGCTGTCACTCGATAGACCCGGTAATACGCGGTCAAGAACTTCAATCGTTTCAATGATATCCAGCATAATACGATAGGGCAGGACCAGACTGAGATCCCCGGGAACAGCATCCTTGAGGGTCGGCTGGACCAGGTTCTTGGCCAGGCGGTCCACGGTCGTCCGCCGCCCCCGTTTCAGGTCACCGTAACGCTGCACGATGGCTTTGTCCCCGGATAGCATGTTACCCATTTCAGCGATGTAGCGGCCATACTCGATCGGGGTTTTAAACGGCTGGGTAAAGCTCTTCGAAACCAGCAAGGCAAAGTTCGTGTTGGTTGACTTAAGCGTTTCGTCCTTATAGCTGTGCCCGTTCACCACGGTCAGCGTATCTCCGTATCGCTCTTCGGCCACGACACCCCTTGGATTCCAGCAGAAGGTGCGTACCCTATCCTCAAAAGTTGGGGTATAGTAAACCAGCTTGGCCTCGTACAGGCTGACATCGATCGGTTGGGTAATCATTGCGCTGGTTTCGACGCGGCAGCCGATATCCACCGGGCCAACCTTCGAAGCAATCCCATACTTTCGACAGAGAGTATTGAGCCATTCACTGCCTTCACGACCGACGCCGACAATGATACGTTCAGCCGGGATGCGCCTACCATCCTGTAGGATCACCGCATGGGCGCGTTTCTCGCCATCTGGCGTGGTGGTGATTTCAAAATCATTGACGATTGTATCGAAGAGCATGGGAATGCCCATACCTTCCAATGTGGCCTGGATGCGGGAATAGATTTCGTAGGCTTTCTCGGTACCCATGTGCCGGACGCGCGAATCAATCAAGCTCAAGTGCGCCTGGGCTGCACTGCGGCGGAGCTCCTCGACTTCCGTGCTGACTTTATCTCCATAAACGCGCGAATCTGCTCCAAAACCGACGTAAAGCTCATCGGTGTATTTCATAATCTGGCGGAATTTCTCCAGGCCAATATATTGCGCCAGGTTGCCCCCGATCTCGCCATCATCATTGATCGTCAGTTTCCCATCGCTGAAACTCCCCCCACCTGAGAATCCGGTGGTGATGTTACAGGGGCGGCACCTGGCACAAACCCCCGTTTTGCGTTTCGGACATTTGCGCCTTTCGATTGAATGGCCTTTCTCGATCAGAAGGATGCGGGCGGCCGGATTATTCTTCTTGGTCTCATAGGCTGTGAAAATCCCACTGGGACCAGCGCCGACAATGACGACATCATATGTTTCTGTAATCGGGAGCGATTGCTGCATGGTTTCACCAACCTGACTGTCTCTTTTTTGGATGCTGCGATCTGAGATTCTGCAAACCGCATGCGAATTCTACCATGCCAGCTTTCAGCGTTTATTCATCAAAGAGATATACATGCGCAAATTGGTCCATAAACTGTGAGTATTTGGTATCCGGGTCGATATCCACCGCCAGGATCGATATGACAACCTCGGGATCGATTTCCCTTAGCTTTTTTACCATTACGGTTGCCGTTCTGGTTTCCATGAGAGCGTCGTCGACGATCAGGATATGGTTTCCGGAGAGACAAAATCGCTCGGGTAAATGGCCCTCAATGGGAAGGGGGCCAGACCGGGAGAAGACCATGTGATTCACCGGTACGGGGTGACGGGTGAGCTCAGCCATGAGCAACCCCAAGTATTCTGCGATGATACAGCCCGAGGTGGCCGCGCTGATGATATCCGTGACACCATGCTGTTCAGCCGCCTCAGCCACATCTCCAAACTGGCCAATAAACCGCCGCATTTCCCAAAAGCCGCTATTCCGATAAAGCTGTTGTTGACTGGCGGTTTCAAGGTCTTGGGGGGTGATTCCTAAAAGAAGTTTGATGGAAAAAAGCGAGCTGTGAAATAAATCGATAGATTCGGGAGAGATGCGCGCATGGCGATGCAGATCACCGGCAAATTTCTGCGAGTAATGCTGGATCAGATCAAACGCATATTGCCGGGGTTTGGGAAGGCTAGGGATCGACAACTTCTGGTCATAGCGGGTAATCCATAAGGCCAATGCCCGCAACTCATCCATGTCTCTCTCGTAGCGGAGCATCTCGTTGTACTGATCCAGATTGATCTCAAACATACGATGGTTCCATGATACCGGATGCCGGTCAGGGCAGCTTGTTCCCTGCGGCCAGATAGATAGCGTACCATTCCGGACGGGTAAGCGCAACGCCAGAAGCCTTACAAATCTCCTTTAACCGGCTTGGGTTGGTGGTGCCAACGATCGGCTGCATCCGCGCCGGGTGACGCAGGATCCAGGCAATCGCAATGGCCATATTGGTCACGCCTTTGGCTGTCGCGATCTCCTGGATTTTTCGGTTGAGTTCAGGGAACCTTTCGTTATCCAGAAAGACTCCTTCAAAGAAGCCGTACTGGAATGGGGACCACGGCTGAATGGTAATTTGTTTCAGGCGGCAGTAATCGAGAACACTACCATCCCTATTGATGGATGGGTCGGTTTTCATGTTCACATTAATGCCCGCATCGATCATACCCGTGTTGGTGATGCTGAGCTGAAGCTGGTTTATGAGGATTTTTTGCGGTAGGAATTTGCACAACAACTCAATCTGCATCGGATTGTGGTTGCTAACCCCAAAGTATTTAACTTTGCCGCTGTTTTCCAGGATGGTAAAAGCCTCAGCGACTTCTTCCGGTTCCACCAGAGCATCTGGGCGATGCAGCAAAAGTACATCAACATAGTCGGTTCTCAGGCGCTTCAAACTACTATCGACTGTTTCCAAAATATGGTCCTTGGAAAAGTCAAAAAAGCCCTGACGAATGCCGCATTTGGTCTGGAGAATCATCCGTTCCCTCAGGATGGGGTGCATGTGTAGGGCGGAGGAGAATTTCTCCTCGGAGAGCCCACCTGCGTAAACATCTGCATGGTCAAAAAAGTTGATGCCTTCCTCCAGGGCCGTGTAGACCAGGTGCGTGATTTCTTTATCCGACAGGTTCGAAATCCGCATGCAGCCGAGCGCGATTTGTGAGACATTGAGGTCGCTATTCGCAATTTTGAGGTAGTTCATATCAACTCCTTTCAAAGATCAAGCTCAACCGGCAGTCTATGAAAGCCGAGCTCACCTAACTCAGCGGGAACTGGTCACACCTACCTGGCGGCGCATCTCCAGCACCGGGCAGGTGGAACAGCACGGTAGATTCCCGTGCAGATATGCTTGCCCAACGGCACGAGCAGGCCGTTGATTTCAACCCAATATTGCAGCGGATGCTTCCAAGGCCAGGAAGGGAGCCTACCAACTCCGGAGCAAACGAGACATCAACAGTCGAGCTGATATTTGTAGTACTCGTTCTCGCACGGGTTGCCCCAGCAAGCCAGCAAGCTGCGTTCGGTCAGATCGAATAAGAGAGAGGTGATCGTTTTTTCTCGGTCGAGGGGCCGGGAGTCTACGGCGTGGTTGCAAATCGAATCCTGGTAATTCATGTGATCGCGCTGGATGGCTTGCAAGGACTCGACCGTATGTTTTTCCGTTTGGCGGAGTAAGCGCATGGCGCGGAAGTAACGCACGCGTGTGGCGACCAGTTCGTCTGGTTCGCTCTCGACGGCTTGCATGCCCGCATCAAGGTAGTGGTTGGTGTGCACCAGCAACCCATCCTCCGAGTAGAGCACGGCAAATTTGCGCGCCGACACTTCGACGTTGTACATCTCGCCGCTCTCATGCACCAGCAGGTGGTTATACCCGGCCGCGCGATGCGGCGCGAGCATGTGACGGATGGCTTCCGAGGGGATGTCTGCGGCGAGCACGGCTCGCGAAGCGACCAGGCGGGGGATGCCGATGCGGCAGTCGCTAGGATAGACCGAATCACAAGCCTGGGCGATGCCATAGGCATTCATGCCGATGTTGGGCAGTAACCCGCCGTAGGTCATCGCCAGGAAGGGGGGCTCGTCGTTGGGGGTGACGTGCAGAATATAAACATCCGGCTCGTCTTCGGGCACCCAGTCTTCGTTGTGGGCCAGGAGCACATGCCCGTTGGCGCTACGTTCCTGCCCGACCGCCAGGCTGGTACATTTGGTCAGGTGGAGCGCATCCATTGTGACGGCTTCCATACCGTTCAAGGCGGCCAGGTCATCCAGAGTCACCTGGGCGCCCTCGGCGATGCCCATCATCTCATCTCCGTACTGGGGGTAACGCTCTTGGGCGAAAGGCATGTATTTGCGCGCCTGAATCAAGGCGCCGTCCCAGGTGAGCTGCAAGCTATCAAATCCGGTGGCGAGCAGCTCACGCGCGTTCGCCAGGGAATGCTGGATCTGCCCGCGGCAAGCTTCGCCGATCTGCCGCCCGATCTCGCGATGGGTGCCGCTTACGCGCACCATCGGCAACGGTTCCGGGTGGACAGGGGTGTTCTGTAAGGTAATTGGATTCTCTGATAATTGCATACGTTCATTCATCCGCGCTGGAGAGCGCATAATTGCGGTAAAACATCATTTGTTCTCAGAAGGGCCTTGGATCTACTCCGTCATCGCCAGGAGCAGAATGACTGGTTCGGAACGGCGGCGAAAGATAACGTCGCGTTCCTGCCCAATCGAGCAAAGCAAATTCCGTACAATCCCTCAGGGGCAAGCCAAGCTCGCCACCCGCCTGGGACTTCCGTCGCGTAATGCGTACGGGCCCACAGAACGTTGAGAGGGAAAAGCCAGCCTGGACCAACTCATTCACCTGGCCGTCCCTTTTGTATGAAAATT
The DNA here is from genome assembly GCA_028714615.1 of Anaerolineaceae bacterium. The sequence continues at coordinate 23,369 of JAQTMA010000040.1, forward strand.
ATATCATAAATCCACGATGGGCATTGTAGATTGTAGATTGTAGATTGCTGATTGCTGAGTAGAGAAAGGCTCAATCCCAGCTTACTCTGATGGGTCCGTGACGGGGTAAGGTGGGAGTGAGGCACTTGTTTCCACCATGAGGAAACGAATAGGGGATTCTGAGCTTGAAAATATTCGATATTGGGAAAAAAATGAAAAGAAACGAATGGAGGGATGGGCAATGAGGCGATGAGGGAAAATGGGGACCAGGTTGGGATGGATGACAAGGATATGCCTGGATCGATAAGCTTGTATGCAGTTGGAAAGGTGCAGGGGTAAAGGTTGAGGGGGATATTATAGAATATATGTTCTGTTTTGGCAAGGGGGATTGGGAATTAGTTGATAGGT
>JAQTMA010000041.1:0-3648 GCA_028714615.1 Anaerolineaceae bacterium
AGCCTGCACCACGACGATTTTCACGACGCCAATATCTTTATGAGCCAGGACAATGGCTTGATCATCTCCGATTGGGCGGAGAGCTGCGTAACCCACCCGTTCTTCTCGATGCTGATCTTGTTACGCTCCTTAGCCTCCCGGGTCGGCCTGCCGGATGAAGCTACTGACGTCCCGGAAGCGCTGCCTCCGCTGCTCACCCGGCTGCGCGACCTTTACCTCGAACCCTGGCAGCGCTTCGACTCGCGCAAAAACCTGGTAGCGATCTTCAACACCGCCTGGCGGGTCGCTATGGTCAACCGGGCGCTAACCTGGCGGGAAGTGGTAGCGGGGTTAGAACCGGCGTACCAACCTGGTTATCGCTATGCAGCCCTGCCTGGTTGGGGGAATTTCTCACCTTGAGTGGGTGACCGAAGCATTACGAAAATCTCTTTAACCAGCTTTACCCCCGGGAAATTTGCCAAATAATTGAGTTTTTGGTTTCATGGTATCATTCGCATACGCTCCAACCGCGTCGTGTGGAGCGATAACCCATAAGGAACCCAGCGCGAGCCGGCCGTGCGGACCGGCTCGTAATCCAAGAATGATTGAAAGCGAAATTGTATCAGGGCAGCAATCGGCCTGGAGCCTGCTAAAAAAATTAGGTGAGGGAGACGCAGGGGAAGTCTACCGGGTGGAAGCGCTGGTCGGCGCCCAGACTGGTATTCTCAAAAGACCGGGGAAGAGCGCCTTCTCGGGGGATGTTTCGCGCCAGGCGGCCCAGATCCGCATGGAAGGCAAGATCCTGGCAACCCTGTCCGCATCACTGCAAACCACATCCGAGCTCCAGGTGAGCGTGCCCAGGTTACTAGACCAGAGTAAAACAGCCAGCAACTACTTCGACCACAATTTCATCGTGTTGGAAGAAGCCGCCGGGTTTGACCTGAGTTTCCTGGCGCGGGTGACACAGCTCGGGCTGCCGGAAACCGAGGTTTCCTCCGCCGCTTTGAGCCGGGAGGAGAGCGCCTTCCTCCAGGGTGTTGCGCAGCAGCGCCAGATCCCAGCGCGTATCCTGATCATTATTCTCGGTCGCCTGGTAGACCTGTTGCAGCACATTCATTCCTTGCGTATCGCCACCGGCGAGGAAGAGACCTGGGGTCTCATCTGGAATGATATCAAAACCGACCATCTCTTCTGGGACCCCCGCCGTTCGCGACTGACCGTCATCGATTGGGGAAATGCTCAATTCTTGGAGGAAGACCGCACCACCAAGGATCGCAAGTTCTCCTGGGTGGAAGATTACCGCCAGCTTTACGATGAAATGGGCAGGTTCTTATCCATCACCGCCCCCGGGCTGGCTGAGCGGATTGGATGGCCGGTGCAATTTTCCGTGGAGCACGCCAGCAGTGAGGGTGTCGCGGCGCTCAAAGCCCGCCTGGAAGCGGTGCTCTTCGAAGAGAACCAGAAGCTGGCCGAGACCCGCGCAAGAGAAGAAAGCTTGCTGCGGGGTGATGCCACCGGTGAAGATGCGCTTGCCGAGCTCGAGCTCGTTCAACAACAGCTCATCCAATTCGGTGAAATGCCCAATACAGAAGGTTTGCAGGATTTTGCACTCAGCTATGCTGCGCGCCTGGCGATGCAAGACCAGTTGGAAGCGCTGCACGCGCTGTGCATCTGGGCTGCTCGCCTGACCGCGGCCGGAGCGGGTGAATGGGCGCTGATCGACCGCCTGGCGCACATCCCTGGCCGGTCGGAAGGCGCACAGCGCAAACTGTTCATGGAGGCCATCCAGGCCGCGCTGTGCGCCGATTGGGAGAGCCTGCTGTGGAACGTTCTGCTGGCTATCCGCGAGTATCCGGAACCCGATTGGTGGCAAGACCTGGTGCAAGCAGTGCGAGAGCAGGCGCTAGGCCCGGATGCGGGCATCGTGCGGCCCCTGGTTGCTGTGCGCCGGCTTGCCCTGGCGCTTCAATCCGTCGCCCGGCGCATTCAGGACGGTTCCATATCTGCATCCGATCCGGAAGTTGATACACCACTCGAGCAGGTTCACGCCCTGATCACCCATTTAAAAGTAGAGGTCATCCCCAATTGGACGCTGCTCGACCCCTCGCCGCCCCATTCCAACTTGTTGTATAGCGACGTCGATGCTCTGCTGACTGCCGCAGACGATCTATTCCCGAATGAGCGCCAGGCGGTTAGTATCTCTCTGGCCCAACCCAAGGCGGTGGTGCAGCGGGTGATCGAGGCTTGGGGCGCTGAGGATTTCCTGGTCGCCAGCCGGGTCTTGCGCCGGGTGTTGGTGTGGGATCCGGACCGGCGGCGAGTGCTGCATGCTGAGCAAGCCTTCCAGTCCGCGCCCGAATGGTTGAAGACCGTCCACATGGGGCCGCAACCCGGGGAGAATTTCCCTGAATGGATCACTCGGCTGGAATTCCGCGGGCGCGAACTGCGCAACCAGGTAGGACCGGCCGGCTGGCTGGATGCCGTCCTCGAGACCTGCCGCAAGATCCGCAAAGGCATCTGGCCGGGAGACCTGCTGGCCGGTGAGCCCAACCTTATGCGCGAGATGCCCTGGTTGGGAAAATTCGCCCGCAGTGAGCGGGTGCCCTGTGTGTCCGCCGAAGATTTTGGCGGAGAAGCGCCAGCCCCCAAGGAGGAGCCAGCAGCTATGCAAGGGGTTGCGTCCGGGCGCGTCAGCCCGGGTGCTGCGCTGGATTTAATCGAGCCCCTGGATGCCTGGATGCCCGAGGCGCGCGGCTCATCCGCGCGGGTGCTGCTCGGCCAACTGCTTACCTCCGCGGGGCAACCGGTGGATGTGGCTATCAAGCTGATGCGCATGGATAAGGTCAATTACGCCACCCCGCTCTTTATCGAGGAGGTCAAAGTCCTGGCGGCGCTGCAAGGCGTGCCCGGGGTGACCCGCCTGCTGGAATGCGGCTTCCTCCAATTGGATGAGAGCTCGCAACTGCCGCTGGACGCAGATCCGAAGGCAATCCCACCGGCCGGATCGATTTTGAGAATTGGCCTGGATGCCCGCCAGGAATTCTTCGGCCAACTCGGTGAGCGCATCGAAGCCGGTTGGACGCCTTACCTGGCCTTGGAGCTTGAGAGGAGAGAAGATAATTTGTTGATGTTGTGCGATGCGGGTGTGACGCGTGGCCAGTTCTTGCCCATGATCAGCCTGTTGCAGATGTCCATCCAAATTTGCGACATCTTGGAGGCAGCCCATGCTCGCAACATCGTCTACCGCGACCACAAAATCCTGCACTATTACTGGCAGGCTGAAAAGAACGGCATCTACGTCATCGACTGGAACGTCGCCCGTCTGCACCCGGAAGGATTGACAGACCTGGATATCCACATGGACCTGGTGCAGTTCGGTGCGCGCGGGCTACACCACATCCTCACCGGGCGCGCCGCACCCGGGGCGTTGCCGCTCGGCCCGACTCGCCCGGAGGAAATCGAGCAAGCCGCTTCCTCCTACCAGACCCAGTGGACCTACGATGACCAGCGTCTGTCTGAAGGATTGCGCTCCATCCTGGAACGCGTGTTGGCAGGTGGTTACGCCAGTGCGCCCGCCTTGCGTGACGACCTAAAGCGCACGATGATGCAGCTTCCAGACGCGAGGATCAATTAAGAACTGGGACACGGATTACACGGAAAAACACGGAT
>JAQTMA010000041.1:3748-23709 GCA_028714615.1 Anaerolineaceae bacterium
GAGCCAGCAGAACCCGCTGCCGCGCCTGAACACAATCCGTATGCCGCCCAGCAGATGGAAGAAGCCGAGAGGCTGTTTTACGGTGGGCGCTATGCCGAGGCCATCAAGCTCTACGACCAGGTTTTGCAAATTGAACCCAAGTGGGAACGCTCGCGGCAGCACCGCAACGAATCTGAAAACTACCTGCGTACCGGTTACATCCCCTCGGTGGCGCTGCCCGCTGAAGCCGCCAGTGCGTTTGGCAAGGCTCAATCCGCCGCCCGGCTGGGACGCTATGCCGATGCGATGGGGCTGCTCACCAAAGCCCAGGGCGCACTGCGCGAGATCGGCATCCAACGCTGGCAAGAAGGCCAGGAGTTCGAGCTTAAGCTTCAGCAGTACATCGACGCGGACAGCGTATATGGTGAAGGTTTGCAGTTGTTCGCGCAAGGCATGATCGACGAAGGCATTGACCGGGTCGATACGGCCGCCCAGGCTACCGGGCTGCCCAAGTACAACGACCGCGCCCAGGAGATGCGTAAATCCAAGGCGGCCATGCAATCCATCGCCGAAACCCTCAACACGGCTCTCACCGATCCCAAAGACATCACCCAGGTCAAAGCCGACCTGGATGGGCTTTATTTGCAGTATGGCAACAACCCCGCTTTCCAGAAGCTGAAAGACCGCCTGGATGAGATCATTCCCAAGGTCGTCGAACCAATGAAGGATCAGGTGCGGGCGCTGAAAACTCAGGCTGAGCGCGCCCAAACGCTGGACGCAGTGCTCGCCAAAGCCCGACAGGCTAAACTGATCCTCGACCAGGCTCGCAACCTGGGGCATTCCGACGAAGTGCTGGCTCAAATGCAAGCAGACATTGAAAAACTCTTCCGTGAGGTGGAGCGTTATGACGACGAGATCCAACAGGCCATCACGGTCTTCAACTCGAACCGGTCATGGCCGGCTGCTGCGGCCCGGGTGAGCCAGGACGTGCGCGCCCGTTATCCCAATGACCCGCGCGTCATCGAGCTCAACCGCTCCCTGGGACCGTATCGCAACGCCCGCACGGGCATTAAAGCCGGTGGGATCATCATCGGCCTGATCATCCTTGGGCTGGTCCTCTGGGCGGGGTTTAACCAGGTGCGCGGGTATATCCTTTCGCTCACCCCCACCCCCACCGCTACAGCCACACCCAGTCCTACGAATACACCACTGCCGCCGACGGCTACGCTGACCCCGCGCCCCACCCTGACCCCCTCGTTAACTCCCACTCCGCCCTCCAGTATCACCGGTAGGCAGGTATGGCTGCGCAGCGGCTGCTACGAGAACTTCCCGGCCATCAAGCAGATTCCCGCCGGCGCCGTGGTGTTGCTGATGCCCGAGGCGCGCCGTTTCGACCCGCTCAACCGCGAGTGCCTGCTGGTCGAGTTCGTCGCCCCCGACCAGGCCACCACGGTCGGATGGATGTTGATCGCCGACCTGGGGCAATAAGAAGATCAACTGACAACTTGGCTTTACAGAAACATATAGAATCTGTAAATTGGTACTTTACAGATTCTATATGTTTATGTAGAATCAATCCATGGCTATCTTTCCTCGCAATATTTTCCCCACCCTCCTCCAAGCCCTGGAGGATACCCGCATCATCGTAATTACCGGGATGCGCCGTGTTGGCAAAACCACCACAGTGCGGTGGCTATTCGAACAAATCCCTTCCCAAAATAAGATCTACCTCGACTTAGAGCGCCAGGATTACCGCTCAATCTTCCAGGAGAGAAATTATGACCTGGTCTTAGGGTACCTGCGAAACCAGGGTTTGGATATCTATTCCCCGCTTACGGTAGCGCTGGATGAAATCCAGAATGTACCGAACCTTCCGAGTGTGATTAAATACCTCTATGACGCTCACCATTTTAAATTTATCCTTACCGGATCCAGTTCATATTATCTCAAAAACCTGTTTTCGGAATCCATGGCTGGAAGGAAAGTGGTTTATGAGTTGTTCCCGTTGGCGTTTGGAGAATTTCTCCATTTCAAAGGGGTACCATTTCGCGAGCGTACCGGCTTTGCGGAGATGCTCTTCGATTCTTACGAGTATGACCGTCTGAAAGACTACTATACTGAGTTCTTGACGTTTGGCGGACTCCCGGATGTAGTATTAGAACCGCGCACAGAACCCAAAATTGAGATCCTCAAGGATATTTATTCTTCCTATATCAATATCGATGTGCGCACGATGGCTGATTTTCAAAAAATCAGCGAGCTACAGCAGCTATTAAAAGTCCTGGCATCCCGCATCGGAAATAAGGTGGATCATTCCAAGCTAGCAACGATTGTGGGTCTTTCCCGCCCCACCTTGCTTCAATACCTTGAATTCTTAGAAAAGACCTATATTCTCTACCGTTTGCCCGCCTTTACCAATTGTCCGGATCGTGCGGTGGCGTTGGGAAAGAAGCTATATTTTTGCGATAATGGCATCGCTCACATCCTTGACCGGCAGAGCGAGGGTGCGTTGTTTGAAAATGGACTATTCAACCAACTGAGACGCTATGGAGAGCTGGCATACCTGTCAAAGGGCCACCAATATGAAGTGGATTTCATCGTAACCGACCGGCGAAACGGGGAATCCACCTGCGTTGGGCTCGAAGCAAAGGTACATCCACTCCCTGGGGACCAAGTTCGCCTCAACCGCATTGGGGAGAGAAATGAGCTCCAACAGACTTATTTGGTCGGGCGAGAACCCGTGCCCGGATTCACCCATTTTGTTTGGGGTGGACTCGTCTTTTAGGGAATGAGTCGAATAAGCAACAGGTAAAAACCTGCTGCTGCCAGGGCAGTTGCTGGAATGGTCAGAAACCAGGCTGTCAGAATTTCACCGGCGACCCCCCAACGCACCTTGTTCAAACGCTCGGCCGTGCCAACACCCATGATGGACGAGCTCACCACTTGAGTGGTGCTTACCGGACCGCCGACCAGCGAGTTGCCCAGGATGACCACTGCAGAAGCCAATTGCGAACTAAAACCATGTACCGGGCGGATCTTGTAAAACTTAGCACCCAGGGTGCGGATCAGGCGCCATCCACCGATGGATGTGCCGATCGCAATCATACTGGCGCACAAAACGATTACCCATAATGGGACTACAAATTCATTCAGGTAGCCGCTGGTAACCAGGGCCATCGTGATGATCCCCATCGTCTTTTGCGCATCATTCGCCCCATGGCTCAGCGCAAGAGCAATGGAGGTGAAGATTTGTCCGCGTTTAAACACCCAGTTCACTCTGGGAGTCGCTCGGGCGCAAATCAAGAAGATCAGCTTGGTGATCAGGTAACCAATCACAAGCCCGAGTATAGGAGAAGTGAACAGCGCGATCAGCACCTTTTCCAGACCGCTTATCTTGATTTCTTGCCAACCCGCCCCGACCATGACCGAGCCGATAAATCCACCGATCAAAGCGTGTGAAGAGCTGCTGGGAAGTCCGAGGTACCAGGTGAGCAGATTCCAGAAGATGGCTGCCATCAAGGCCGCTAGAATGACTTGCAAAGTGATGGTCTGTGGAGAAACAATTTCATGACCGATGGTATTGGCGACCGCTACCCCAAAAATAAACGGACCGGAAAACTCAGAGATTGCTGTCACCGCCAGTGCAACCCGCGGTGAGAAAGCACGCGAGGTGATCATCGTTGAAACGATATTGCTCGAATCGTGGATGCCGTTGAGAAAATCGAATCCGAGCGCCAGGATGATTACAGCAATGATGATCGGAGACATGCTTTCTCCAGGAGAAATGCTTCTTTCGGAGCTACACAGGAGGGTGCATCTTGCGAATCACCATCCTGAAGGTCACACCACCGTAAGCGCCGGCCAGAGGGACCAGCAAGACCAATAGCAGGGTGTAATCCTGACGGGTGATGACACCCACCAGGGGCATCCAGATTCCGACTGCCAGCGCCCAGAGCCAGGGGTGTTGCGGGCTGAGAAAGCCCAAAAAGCCGCTGGTTGCGAGCAGTGCCAGCGCGGTTATCCCGGTGTCATCCCAGGTGGGGCGCGAGTCGAGGTAGGCGATGGACAGACCCAGGCAAATCGCTATCACGTAGAGCAGTACTTGCTTTATCGGGTTCATCTCCCATTCAAATCCGCGTTTGTTCGCAGGTTGGGCGATTCGACCTCAATTGTACCCCGGTGATACCAGGAATTCCAAATCCACCCGCCAAAACCTTCACCCTGAGAATTTGCCATCTACCAAGAGGTCTGCTATGCTATAGGCTGCGTCGATTCTACAGCCAACGGAGGAAAACGTATGAGTGAAAACTTTACAAACGTCCCTGGTCAACGCCTGGATATACCCAATCCGAATGTGGCGCTGAGCGGTACAACCCTGGGGGGTTCCCCGTACACGGTCGTCGGAACGGTGATGCAGTCCTTGATGATCACCCTCAACCGTGGGCAAGCCTTCTACTCTGAAACAGGCTCACTCTCGTGGATGAGCGACGGCATCCAGATGAACACCAACCTGGGCAACAAGGGAGTCTTTGGCGCCTTTCAGCGGGCAGTCTCCGGTGAATCGTTATTCGTGGTCAACTTCACCACCGAGGGCAACCAACAGTTGATCACCTTTTCGTCCGACTTCCCCGGCAAGATCATCCCCGTGCATCTCACCCAGGGACAGGCCATGATCGCCCAAAAAGACACGCTACTTGTCGCCGAAAAGAGCGTAAACATGACCGTGGCGCTGCAGCGCAAGCTCGGCGCGGGATTATTCGGTGGAGAAGGCTTCATCCTGCAGCGCTTCGACGGCCCGGGCACCTTCTTCGCCGCTCTCGATGGCGAGATTGTCGAATACACCCTGGAGGCAGGCCAGCGCCTGCTGGTTGACACCGGGCACGTGGCCATGTTTGAACCCAGCGTCACCTACGATATCCAGATGGTCAAAGGCATCAAAAACATCCTCTTCGGCGGCGAGGGGCTGTTCTTCGTCTCGCTCACCGGGCCGGGACGCATCTGGCTGCAAACCATGCCCATCTCCAAGCTGGCCGGGGCCATCCGCCAATACTTGCCCAAAGCGGAGGGCAGCCACGAGAACCCGGGGTTCAATATCAAACTGGGGTAAGGCGATTACAGACATATTGGAAATCACATAATTCATTGCCCCGCCCAAGGGTGTGAGGGCGTATAAAGCGAATGGCGGGTGGGAAACACTCTGCCATGACATCATCGCATTTGCAGAATGAGGCGGTTAATTCCGGCGCCCCATAGGTGGTAAGGGTGTTCAAATAGAAGCACCGAGTGATATTGAAAATAATTTTCTCGTCGCTGTTTTCGCTATAGGTAATATCCCAGCCTTCTGCCGGGAATTGTTTCATTATCTTTGGAAAAACCAGCTTCAATAACCGGAATGGAGCCGGCAGCACCTTCATTGGCGCGAGCAGTGATCGCCATTTTGCCAGCGTTTGTGCGCGAAAGGCTTCATCCACCTCAATCAGCGCGGCTTGCTGGTTGCCATCATGAGTTTGCAGCAGCACCCGATATAGAGCTAAACCTGGTAGGATTATCTCTTTCAGATGCCATCGTAAGGCCTTGTTCTCCGGCATACAGGTTTCAGCAACCAGGGCGGCGTGCTGTTTGCCAACTGCTGTAGCCAATAGTTGTGCTTTCTTGCCGCCGTGACGCCGGATGAGAACTTGCCGCCAGTCGCTCCTCAGGCTGGCAATTTCCTTACTTCGCTGTCGGAGGAGCCAGGTGAGACCTAGCCCCGATGAGAGTCCCAAAATGAATACAGCCAATTTTATTGTGCGAGACATATCCATTATCCTTTCATTGGTGACCGGGCAACCTCTCGGGTTAAACCTTTCCAATCACAATTCCATAGCCGCCAGCCACTTTACGTTTTGCCCTTTTTCCGGTGAAGTAAGCTGCCTTTAAATCATTAGCATTGATATCCTGCACTTCACGAAAGCCGCGTTCTTTTAAGAAAGCCTCAATGGCATTTTCGGTGATGCCAAAGGTCAATCCCTCCCCCGTCATAAAACGGTAGCGGCGCAAATTCCCGATTTCAATCTGTTTTTGGACACCATCCAGCACTGCTTTGTACACGTAATCAAAAATAATCGCACTGCCTGGCGCACTCTGTTTCACCACGAACGCAAGGGTTGCATCCACCGATTCGGGGTTCAGGTACATCGTAACCCCTTGCCAGATGAACAGGGTCTTCAGTTTGGGTTCATAGCCAGCCTCGAGCAAACACCCTTCGAGAGTCTGGGTGTTGAAATCAACGGGAACATAGCAGACGTGCCCTGGAACTTCGCCAAAAATGGTTCGCAGCCTGGCTAACTTGTCGAGCTGTGTGGCGGGATGGTCTACTTCGAAGGTTTTCACCCGTCCCGTTAGGTCAAAGCGGTAGATGCGCGAATCGTACCCCGCGCCCAGAATGACCAGTTGTTGTAACCCTTTATCCAGATAGCTTTGCAGCACATCATCCATATACCGGTCACGCGCCACCAGGAAACCGTTTACCCCAGGGCCTCTCCACTCGGCATAACCACATTTAATAAAAAATCCCAAAACGAAGTACATCCAGGCAGGAACGAACTGGCGGGCGTAGGGGTCATAGCAAATCCGTTCATCAGCAGGTTTTTCACTCTCCACGGCGCGTGCTATGGCAATGCCGGCGGCGGTCAGGCTGGATTGATTTTTGCGCATCGTACCCTCCTGGTGCTTACCAGATACCCGGAATGATTCGTTTTACCACACCCGTATATTGGCGATATGCCTCCCCGAAATGCCTGGTCAGGAATCGTTCTTCCACTTTCATGCGGTAGATCAGGCTGGGGAGCAGCAACACGAAAGTGGACCCCAATCCAGCCAGGCTGGAATAGCCCAGACTGATCCCCAATGCCATGAAGAGATACCCGGCATAGGCCGGGTGACGGATGAAACGATACGGTCCGCTTTTCACCAGGGTTTGCCCGGTTTTCACCGAGACGTGCCCGGAGTAACTCTTCCCCAAGGCGCGCCGCGCCCAGACGAACAGCACGACCCCCACAGCAACCAGCCCCACACCGCTGAAGGACATCCAGGCATTGCGGGGCAGTCTGGTAGGTAGATAGATGTATTCCATAGGAGACAGGTAAAAAACAGCGAGCATTCCCAGAGTGGTAAACCAGAGTGAACGGTCACCGCGTTCCTCGTGAGTTGGGGCTTCATTGAGAGGTGGTTCCCAGAAGCGCTCTTTACGGATGGCATAAACAATCGCTACCCCGGCGATGTAGACAACACTCACCAGTAACAAGAACCAGCCTAAGGGATTGCCGGGAAGCGTTTTAACGCCCAGCAGCGCCAGCAGCATTGCCAGTATCGGGGCAACCAAGAGCAAAAAGAACTTCGCTATCCGGCTCATCCTACCCTCCGGTTTTACTCATCTCCGCGATAGATCACCTTACGCAGTGCCTTGAGCTTGATGCTTTCTGCGATCAGAATGCTGATCAACCCAGAAATCGCCAACAACACGATTTCCCAGCGGTGCAGCGGGGCGAATTGGAAGACAGTGCGTAGCGCCGGAACCGTCAGCACCAGCGCCATGAAGAACAGCGCCCCACCCGTGATCCACCACAACGCCTTGTTGGGTACACGCAGAGATTGGATGATCGAAAGGGTGCGCGAACGATTGGCGAAGATCAAGCCCAGGTTGCTGATCACGAGCGAGACAAAAGCGAACATGCGCGCTTCGCCTTCCCCCTGCCCGCCGAGCAACCCAAAGGTATAGACGGCCGCCACCACAGCCAGGATACCCAGGCCCTGGATCAGACCGGAGAGTACCATCGAGCGACCGAACAATGGGGCGTCCAATTTGCGAGGTGGACGCTGCATCACGTCGACCTCGTCATTTTCCATCTCGAAGACCACCGAACAGGCCGGGTCGATGATCAATTCGAGGAACAGCACGTGCACCGGCAGGAGCGCCAGCGGCCATTTGAGCAGCACCGGGATGAGCGACATGCCGGCGATGGGGATATGCACCGAAAAAATAAAAGCCATAGCCTTCTTGAGGTTGTCGAAAATGCGGCGTCCCATGCGCACTGCCGCCACGATCGACGCGAAGTTGTCGTCTACCAACACCAGCGCGGCTGATTCGCGCGCTACGTCGGTGCCGCGCCCGCCCATGGCTATCCCGATGTGGGCCGCCTTGAGCGCCGGAGCATCGTTGACGCCGTCGCCGGTCATGGCCACTACCTCGCCGTTGGCTTTCAATGCGCTGACAATGCGCAGTTTCTGCTCGGGGACGGCGCGAGCGAAAATGCAGGTGGTTTTAATGCGCTCTTGCAACGCTTCATCGCTCATCGCATCCAGTTCCACACCGGTCACAATTTCATTCAGTGGTTTCAGCCCAATCTGCGCTGCGATGTTGCGCGCCGTACCGGGGTAATCCCCGGTGATCATGATGATGCGAATACCGGCGTCGTAGCATTCCTTGACCGCGCCTGGCACTTCGGGACGGATGGGATCGGCCAAACCCAACAAGCCGGTGAACTGGAAATCAAAATCGTGTTGTTCGGTCGGCAAATCGATGGGGGTAAATTCCGCCTTGGCAACGCCCAGTACGCGCAAACCCTGGTCGGCCATTGAGTTGATTTGCCGGCGCAGGATTTCCTTGCGCGCCTCGTCGAAATGACATAGATCGGCAATCGCCTCCGGTGCACCCTTGGCAGCGATCATAAATGCATGGCGACTGGTAGAGCGCCATACGTGCGACATGGCCAGGAGATGCTCCGAAAGCGGGTACTCACGCACCAGGTTCCAATCAGAATGCAAATGCTCGGTGTTCACCAGGGTGCGCCCGCCCAATTCCTGGATGGCTTTTTCCATCGGGTCAAAGGGATCTACTGGCGTGGCCAGGATGCCAAACTCCGCCAGCGCGTGGAAAGCTTCGGGCAGGGTGCGTTGGTGCGCATCCACCGTCAGAAGCTCGCCGTCCGTCATCAGATGGGTCACGGTCATGCGGTTTTGGGTCAATGTGCCGGTCTTATCGGTACACAGCACAGTGGCAGCGCCGAGCATTTCGATAGCCGGAACGCGCCGGGTGAGCACACCTCGCTGTGAAATGCGCCAGGCGCCCAGCGCCAGGAAAATGGTCAGCACCACCGGGAACTCCTCCGGCAGGGTGGCCATCGCCAAAGTGATCCCCGCCAGAATGCCGTGCAGCCAGTTGCCGCGCGTCAGCCCAAAAACCACGATCACGACAACGCACAACCCCAACCCGATCAGAGCGAAATTGCGCACCAGCTTACGGGTTTGTCGTTGCAGGTTGGTGTCCTCGGGCTGCAATATCTGTAACGCCTTACCGATTTTTCCAATTTCAGTGCGGAAACCGGTGCTGCGCACCTGGGTGACACCCTGGCCCTTGACGATCAGAGTGCCGGAATAGATGAAGGGCTGGTCATCCCCACCGGGACGGCCCATTTCCAGGCGTCCGTCCCAGGCTTTCTTCCGCACCGGCGCCGATTCACCGGTGAGCAGCGATTCATCCACGCTGATATTCGAACCGGTCAACACGACCGCATCCGCAGGCACCCGGTCGCCCTCGGCGATCAGCACGATGTCATCGCGTACCACTTCCCGCCCGGCAATCCGTTGCTGCTGGCCGTCGCGGATGACCAGCGCCCGCGGGCTTGACAGGTCGCGCAGCGCATCCAGCGCCCGCTCGGTTTTCTGCTCCTGGTAAAAAGTGATGGCGATGATGACCAGCACAAATCCCATCAGCATCAGGGCTTCTTCTTGATCACCCAGGAACAGGTACAGCAGACCACAGGCAATCAACATTAAGAACATTGGCTCGCGTACCACCTCGAGCAAGATATGCCAAAACGTCCGTTTTTTTGCGCCGGGCAGCTCATTGTATCCATCCAACGCCAGCCGTTCGCGGGCCTCCTGTTCGGTCAGACCCTGGAATATGGTTTCTTCGTTAGGTTCGCTCATCTTGTTGAATATGCTCCACGCCTTGCCGGAATAATGTGATGATGTGTTGGTCGGTCAGGTTGTAATAGACCTCTTTCCCCTCACGACGCGCCTGCACCAGGTGCATCTGGCGCAGGCCGCGCAAGTGGTGAGAAACGGCCGACTCCGTTACTCCAACCAATTGCGCCAGGGCAGAGGTATTCAGTTCCCGATCCACGATCGCGGAAAGGATGCGCACCCGGCTGGTATCGCTGAAGGCGCGAAACAACTCAGCCACGTGCGCGGCAGTATGCTCATTTAAGACAGGAAAGGGCATTGGGTTTCATCCTCATAACAAATACAAACGATTGAATAACTATTCAATCGTTTGTATTATAGTACGGTGTAAGCAATATTTCAAGATCTGTCATCAGGATTGTCTACAAGGACAATCCCTCAGTACACCGCCACCCGGGTGATCTCCCGTTCCTGCGTGTCGAGGATGTGGACGGCGCAAGCCATGCACGGGTCAAAGGAATGGATCGTGCGCAGGATCTCTACCGGGCGAGCCGGATCGGCCACCGGGGTGCCGATCAAGGCTTCCTCCCAGGCGCCGCGCTGGCCGCGCGCATCGCGCGGAGAGCCATTCCAGGTGGTCGGGACAACCATCTGGTAGTTCTGGATCTTCCCGTTGTGGATGCGCACCCAGTGCCCGAGTGCTCCCCGAGGAGCCTCGGTGGTTCCCCAGCCAGAAGCATCCGCCGGCCAGGTAGACGGATTCCACTTGGAGGTGTCGGCGATGGTCAGGTGGCCGGCTTGCATATTCGCGGATAACTGGTCCAACCAGCCGGCCATCTGATCGGCTACCAACTGGGTTTCGATTCCCCGGGCTGCCGTGCGTCCCAGGGTGGAGAAAAGCGCTTCCGGGCCGACCTGCAACTTGCTCAGCACGCTTCCAACCAGCCCTTGCACCTGCGTGTTGCCGGCTGCATAGGCCACCAGCATGCGCGCCAGCGCACCGACCTCCATGACAGCGTCGTTGTAACGCGGCGCCTTCAACCAGGAGTACTTATCATCGATATTAAGAAAATCGAAGGGCGGCTGTGGGCCGGTGAAGTTCGGGGTTGTTTCACCGCTGGCAGGGTTTTTCCCGGCAGCATCTCCACCGGCATAGCGGTACCAAGAGTGGGCAATGTATTCTTGCACTTTCTTCTGGTCCATCCCGGCCGGAGCCTGGCCGATGTTGCGGTTCATGACCACCCCGCGCGGAAGCCACAGGCTGGACGGGTCGTTGCCGGTAGCGGGGAAATCGCCAAAAGACAGGAAATTCCCCGGTCCAGCGCCAAGCCCGGCCCAATCCTTATAGAACGAAGCTACCAGCAGCAGGTCGGGGAGGTACACTTTGCTGACAAAATCCGAGGCGCGCGTGATCATATCGCGAATCTGCGCAATACGGCCCATGTCGACGACGGAGGCGTTGCCTGGGTCGAGGGCGGTGGCCATCCCACCCACCACGTAAGCCTGGGGGTGAGGGTTTTTTCCTCCGAAAATCGCCTGGATTTTGATGATATCGCGCTGCCAGTCCAGCGCTTCGAGGTAATGGGCTGCCGCCAACAAGTTGCCTTCTGCGGGCAGCTTGTAGGCCGGGTGGCCCCAGTAGCCATTGGCAAACAAGCCCAACTGGCCGCTTTCGACAAACTTCAGCAAGCGGGCTTTTACTCCTGCGAAATACTCGGGAGAGGAATTCGGCCAGTCGGAAATTTGCTTCTGCAGGCTGCTGGTGGATGCGGGATCGGCCTGGGTAGCGGAGAGGATATCCACCCAGTCCAGGGCGTGCAGGTGGTAAAAGTGGATCACGTGGTCCTGGATAAACTGGGCGCCTTCCAGCAGGTTACGCAAGATGCGTGCGTTATCCGGGATCGTGATGCCCAGGGCATTCTCGACAGCTCGTACCGAAGCGATCGAATGGACGGTCGTGCATACTCCACACACACGTTGGGTAATAGCCCAAGCGTCGCGCGGATCGCGTCCCTGCAAGATCAGCTCGAGCCCGCGGAACATGGTCGATGAGCTCCACGCATCCTTGACCACCCCGTCCTGCATCTGGACTTCGATACGCAAGTGGCCTTCGATGCGGGTGATCGGGTCGATTACAAGGCGCTTCCCCTGCGTAATAGGCGCACTGGGTGCGTTGTTAACCAATGGTAGATAGACGTGTTCAGACATATTTCACCTTACCCTTCTTGGTAGATCGGGTCCTTGTCCCAGAATCCGGAGGTTGTGCAGCCGATGCAGCCATGCCCTGCGCCAATTGGCCAATTGGTGGCTTCATTCCACTTCACCGACCAGCAGTTGCTTTTCGTAGATGGGCCTTTGCACCCCATTTTGTGCAGGCACCAACCGGCGCGGTGCCCGGCATCGCCCCATGATTGGACGAACTTGTCGTTGTCGTAAAAGTATCGCCGCTCGCAGTTTTGGTGAATGGTGTCGCCATAAGCAAACAGCGGTTTGCCGCTGGACCCATCCAAATCCGGCCACTGCTTGAAGGTAAGAAAATGCACCAGGCAAGCCACCAGGTTGACCACATTAGCCGGGCAGCCGGGCAGGTTGATCAGGTTGGGCGCCTGGGGGGCGGCTTTCTGCACGCCAACGGCGCCGGTCGGATTCGGCGCGGCTGCCGCCAGGCCTCCGTCGGTTGCACAGGCGCCCAAGGCGATGGTCGCCAGGGCTTTCGAGGAGACGTCTTGCAGGATGCTGATTGCCGTGCGACCACCGATGGTGCAAAATGCGCCGTTCTGCGCGGTGGGGATGGAACCTTCGACTACGCACACAAATTGGCCGGTGTAGTTCGCCAGTATGTCGTCCAACGACTTTTTGGCGGAAGCGCCTGAGGCTGCCATCAACGTTTCATGGTAATCAAGCGAGAGGAAATCCAGCAGCAGGTCGGTAACGTTGGGATCGGTCGTCCCAGCCGATAATGGGTCGGAGGTCCGGCCGGCTCTCAAGAAGGACTCGGAGTCGCCGGTGCAGTCCTGAAATTCCAGCCAGACGATCGGGAGCCGGGTAGCGCCGGCGAGCGCCTTGGCCACGGCGGGGACGTAGTTGAGCGGCAAGGCCAACGCTCCCACCATCAAACCGCAAAATTTCAAGAATGAGCGCCGGCTGACGCCGGCTTGTTTCAACTGATCTTGGAACGTTTTCGGAGGGTGATCCATGAGATTTACTCCTTTTCTGGGGTTGTTTCATAACCATTGTCGTAAAATAGGGTTGCCAGGGTAACCGAGTTTACCGTAGGAAAAAATCATTGACATGAGAGGTGGTCGAATGGATCCTGATAGACGGTGTGTCGTGCTGGGGTTGGGCAATCTGTTATTGCGCGACGAAGGCTTTGGGATTGCACTCCTGCACAGCCTGGAAGCCAGGCTCGGCCCGCTAGCTGGGGTGGAATTCATCGATGGCGGGGTGATGGGGCTGGACCTGCTGCCCCTGGTGGAAGCCTGCCGCTATCTGTTGGTCCTGGATGCGGTCAACGCCGGCCAGGCCCCTGCAACGCTCGTCGAACTCGGCCGGGACGAGCTCCCGCTATTCAGCGGCATCCGCCTCTCACAGCACCAGGTCGGCTTCCAGGATGTGCTCGGTTTAGCGTCCTTGAGAGATCAGCTCCCCGAGTTCTTGCATCTGGTCGGCATCCAGCCTGTCGAGGTGGAACCCGGCGAAGGGCTGAGTCCCCTGGCCGCCCAACGCATCCCGGAAGCGGTCGACCGCGCCATGATCGTGTTAAAGTCCTGGGGCGTGTAATCCTCTCCCGGTAGAGACGCCCCGTTGGAGCGTCTCGCCTGGTGTGTAGAGACGCCCCGCTGGGGCGTCTCGCTCGTTGGGGCAAAACGCCAGTGGGTAGAGCCGCCCCGCTGTAGCATCTCGCTCGTTGGGGCAAAACGCCAGTGTGTAGAGACGCCCCGCTGGGGCGTCTCGCTCGTTGGGGCAAAACGCCGGTGTGTAGATCCGCTCCGTTGGGGCATCTCGCTCGTTGGGGCAAAACGCCAGTGTGTAGAGCCGCCCCGCTGGAGCATCTCGCTCGTTGGGGCAAAACGCCGGTGGGTAGAGACGCCCCGCTGGGGCGTCTCGTTCGTTGGGGCGTCTCTACGATGGGGGAATTCAACCTGCCAGGGTACCCGCAATCGGTCAATCGTCGCCTTTCTCTTCGTGGTCATCGCCCAGGGTGAGGACGAGTTGAGGTGCATGCTCACCCGATTCGCGCGAAGCGAAACTGTTCCAGGCGCCTTGCCGCGCCAGGAGCGCCAGGCTATACGACCCGGCCTCGTTCCGGATCAGCGCGGTCACGTCGACCGCGATCCAGTGACCGGTGGCAGGACGACCAGAGCTGGCGATACTCTCACCAGGCATGGGAGCATTCGCATAGGTGATCTGGCTTTCAGACCACGCCTCCCCGCTCACTCGTCGCACCGTAAAACCGCTGCCGGATGCACTGTTCACGTACAGGTGCAGGATGGCTTTGCTGATCTGGCGATCATTCTCTAGCTCGGGGATGCGGAAGCGCAAATAACTCACCGAGCGAGGATCGTCGACGGTCTTAAGAGATAGGTTCGAGCCATAGTTCGTATTACGGCTGTCGGCTGAAACAGATGCATCGGCGACGGGCGCCAACTGCAGACCATGGTTGGCCGGTGGAGTTTCTGACGGTTGGGTGGGAGTCGGTTTTGGGTGGGTGGGTGCCGGCGTCGGCTGAATAGGCGTCGGCGTGGGTTGCGGAGGCAGGGTTGCTGTCTCTGTTGGTTGGGGGAGGGGCTCCGTCGGGACGACCGTCTTGGTCGGCAAGGTTGTTGGGGTAGCCGGAGCAGGATAGGGATTGGAGTTCGTGGGGGTAGCTTCCGGCGGCGGTGGATAGGGGTTGGCTGAGGTTGAAGTCGCCGTTGGAGCTACCGAGGTGGAGGTCGGAGAAATTGAGGTCGCTGTCGGAGGGACAGAAGTTGTCGTTGGAGGAATAACGGTTGCGGTTTGCGCCGGTGAGGTTACCGTCGGAGGTACTCCGGTCGCGGTTGGGGGGACGGAGGTTGCTGTAGGCGGAACCTGGGTGGTTGTAGGCGCCGCTGCCGGGTGATCCCCTGCATTCCCGGGGAAGGTCAGGGCATTGAGCTCTTGCAGGTTGGTGAATCCGTCACCATCGGAATCGGCGCTTTCAATCAAGCCAAAAGCCGCTACATTCCGGCCATTGGTACTATAAGCGGCGCCGTACGGATTCAACCCGGGGATGCTGCTGGTATGGCACAGGCTGCACGTATCCAGGCGGGTGTTGGCGATCTGCGGATACTTCGTCGTCGCTGATGCGAGGTCCCCGCCGCCGGCCTGGGCGGTTTGAGGCTGGGAGATCGTGAAGAGCACTGCCAGGAAAGTGAGCAGGCCGGCCAAAATCAACAGGATCGGGCCAGGCTTGATACGCTTCGGGTCGTTCAATTGTGCATGCATATAATTCTCCATTTGTATTGACTCGAACTGGGTCATATTCCCCCCCGGGCCAGTCTGAGCCGTGGATCGGTCCCTGGAAGTGAGCAGGCTATGCCTTTTTGGCGCTCGCTCGCCAGGTCCCAGATCTTTTGTGGTTTCGAGCAGATCAAGACCTACACGCTCGAAACCGGTGGATTAAACAACCGTTTCGTTACTCCTTTGCGACCAAATTAAACAATGTAGCCCGATTGTATAGAAAAAGTTGGAAATGTCCTACTGACATTCGTCCTGGATTCCACCCAGATATCAGGAAATATGTCATAATTCTCCCCTTTCCATCAGCGGGGTGGCAGCCAATGGCGGCCATGACGCGCCTCTTCGAACTCATCCAGCAGCCTGAAATCTAGCAAATGGTGCGGAGCGAAGCTGGCGATTCGGGTACAATCAGCCCCTGAGGCTTCCAATGCATATAACCCAACCTGCCGCTCATTTCCAACGCCTGGCTCACCTGATCGACCTGGAAGCAGAAGCGGAAAAGCAGGCAGCTCTGCGTGATAAACAACACTGCTCTCCTGACGAAGCGGAATCCTCGGGAAACACCCTGGTGAACCTGGTGATCCGTGAGGATGATAGCGGCCTGGGCGGGCGGTTTTTACTGACCCTGGGGAAGCGCAATCAGAACCTATCCCTGCCTTGGACCCGCCTGGGGCAGGGTTCTCCGGTCATCCTGTCCGCGCAAGGTGCGGACAACCCTTGCGACGACGGGCAGGGTTGGCGCGGCGTCATCAGCCGGATGGGGAAAGACAGCCTTCAGGTCGCTTTTCCACAGGAGCCTGAGCTCCAGGGTGACCACCCCATCTTTCGCCTGGACCGCGCGGGGGACGAGATCTCGCGGCAGCGGCAGCGCTCCGCCCTGGAAAAAGCCCAATCGGCCCCGGCCAACTCGCGCCTGGCGGCTTTACGCCTTGTACTCTTGGGCGAAGATGCCCCTCTGTTTTGCCCGGTGGAGGATTTCCACCCCCTGGATCACAGCCTGAATGCTTCTCAATGCGAGGCGGTGCGCTTCGCATTGGGGGCTGAAGACCTGGCCATCCTGCACGGGCCCCCCGGCACTGGGAAGACTACTACCCTGGTCGAGCTGATCCGCCAGATCGTTAGGCGTGGGCAAACGGTGCTGGCCTGTGCGCCCAGCAACCTGGCTGTGGATAATCTGCTGGAGCGCCTGCTGGCTGCCGGTGAAAACGCTCTCCGCCTGGGGCATCCGGCCCGCGTGGCGCCGGAGCTGCGTGAGCACACCCTGGATGCAATGGTCGAGAACCATCCGGATGTGCGCCTGGCGCACAAACTGGCGCGCGAAGCGTACGGGCTACGCGAGCGGGCATCCAGAACCACCCGCGCCCGTCCCGAACCGGGCATGCGGCAAACCTTGCGGCAGGAAGCCAAAGACCTGTTGGCCGAGGCTCGCAAGATCGAAAGCCAGGTGAGCGAGCGGTTGCTCGGCACGGCACCCATCGTGTGCGCCACGCTGACCGGCCTGGATCCTGAGCTGTTGGGTCCGCGCCGGTTCGACTGGTGTGTCATGGATGAGGCCGGACAAGGCACGGAACCCTCTGCCTGGATTCCCATCCTGCGCTGTGAGCGCCTGGCGCTGGCCGGCGATCCGTTCCAACTTCCGCCGACCGTGATCTCGCGTGAAGCCGCCTCTGCCGGGTTTGGCGTCAGCTTGCTCGAGCGGCTCATGGTCGAGCTTGGCCCGGGGATCTCGCGCCGCTTGATGACCCAATACCGCATGCACGAAGATATCATGCAGTTCTCCTCGCAAGAATTCTACGCGGGCTCACTGGCGGCTGACCCTACCGTAGGCGCCGCCGTTTTGCAGCATCTGCCCGGGATCGAGGCGAATCCTTTCACTGCAGCCCCCCTGGACTTCATCGATACAGCCGGCGCCAGTTACGATGAGTCCGCCGATCCGGACGGTGAAAGCCGTTTGAATCCCCTCGAAGCCGAACTGGTCCTGCGTAAGGTTCAGGAACTGCTGGATGCAGGCCTGGCGGCCACGGAGATTGCGGTAATCACTCCCTATGCAGCCCAGGTGCGCCTGCTGCGAAGCCGAAGTGAGAAGTTGAGACAGCCCGCGGTCGAGATTGACACGGTGGATGGTTTTCAAGGCCGGGAGAAAGAGGCCGTGGTGGTTTCACTGGTGCGCTCCAATTCCGAGGGGGAGATCGGCTTTCTGGAGGACGTGCGCCGCATGAATGTGGCCCTCACACGCGCCCGGCGTAAGCTGGTCGTCATCGGGGACAGCGCCACGGTGGGAAACCACCCGTTCTACCAGCGCCTGATTGCCTATTTTGAAGCCGCCGGCGCGTATCACTCGGTGTGGGAAGAGGGTTGAACACGGCTTGTGGTCGATCAGACAAATAGTCGACTTCTGCCACCCGGTGTAAATTCCTATCCCGCTAGATGTAAGCCCTTTCCAAAAAAAAATATATAATAAGGTAGATAATATCTTGTTGACACAATCATGGTCAGAAGGAGCGGGGAAATGATTCTCAATTTGTCACTGCCCTATGCACGGGGTTCGTTCTGGGAGGCAGCCAACTCTCTGATGTCATGCCCTGGTGGATATTTGGCAGCCTGGATGATGTCGAGCTACAATCAGCCCATGCTAATCTGCAATGTCTACCTGCCAAACAAGGCCAAGAAATGATGCAGGCAAACCGTGTGCCCAATCCCGAAGAAAAATGGATTTTGGTGACCACCATTTTAGCCTCCAGCATGGCCTTCATCGATGGATCGGCTTTGAATGTTGCCCTGCCTGCCTTGCAAAAAGACATGCAGGCCACCGGCGCCCAGCTCTTGTGGATCCTGAACGCTTATCTGCTCATGTTGGCCGCACTCATCCTGGTGGGTGGTTCTCTGGGAGACCGGCTTGGCAGAAAAAAAGTGTTCATGGCCGGAATTTCTTTGTTCATGATGGCTTCACTGGCGTGCGGCCTTGCCCCCAACATCTATTGGATGATCGCCGCGCGCATTGTGCAGGGGATCGGAGGCGCGCTGATGATCCCGGGCAGCCTGGCAATCATTACCGCTTCGGTTGCTCCTACCCGCCGGGGCAGGGCCATCGGTACCTGGTCGGCGGCTACCACTTTGGTGACGGTCATCGGCCCTGTGTTAGGTGGGGTCCTGGCGGATGCCGGTCTCTGGCGCGGGGTCTTCTTGATCAACCTCCCGCTCGGCTCGATTGCTATTCTGGGGTTATCTTTCAAAGTTCCTGACAGTCGGGACGAATCCGCTCCCAGGTCGATCGACATGCTCGGCGCCCTGCTGGCGGCTGTTGGGCTGGGCGGCCTTACCTACGGATTTATTTCGGCGCCGGAGGCTGGTTTTGGAGATCTCAGCGTGATCGCCGCACTGGCGATCGGTGTGCTGGCCCTGGTGGGTTTTGTGGTCGTGGAAGCCCGCCGGGACCATCCCATGATGCCCCTGCAATTGTTTCGCTCCCGTACCTTTAGTGGAGCTAACCTGTTGACGCTGTTTCTGTATGGCGGTTTGAGCATGGGGTTATTTTTCTTCTCCATCTACCTGGTCCAGGCGCAAGGCTACACCAAAACCGACGCAGGGCTTGCATTTTTGCCTTTTTCGTTCTTCCTCATGACCTTATCGCGCTGGGCAGGTGGGTTGGCGGACCGCAACGGCCCACGCTTATTTTTAATCCTGGGACCTGCCCTGGCGGGTCTTGGACTTTTCTGGCTGGGTTTCGGCGGGCTCCTCACCCAAACATCGAACTACTGGATGGCTTATTTCCCCGGGATTGCCATCTTTGGGATCGGCATGGGCTTTACCGTGGCGCCGCTGACCACCGCCGTGATGGGATCGGTGGCGACCACTTTCTCCGGCACAGCTTCGGGGATCAATAACGCGGTCTCCCGGACCGCCGGGGTGCTCACCATCGCAGTGGTTGGCTCCGTGGCCCTGTTCGTGTTTGCCTCGGCGCTGGAGCAGCGCACCCTCCCGCTGGGACTGACCGGGTCTGAGCGCAGCCTGCTGCATGGTGAGAGCCAGAAATTGGGAAATGCGACTGTCCCGGCTGGCATCCCTGCAGAGAAGACCGCGCAAGTGGCTGCTTCCATCCAACTCGCCCTCGGGGATAGCTACCGCATCGTCATGCTCATTTGCGCCGGGATGGCCTGGATCAGCGCGGCGATCGCGGGCTTGCTGATCGATCCTCAACCCAAACCGAGCCGCCATGACACCTGAGGAACTCCAGGAGGTCGGCCCCCAACACTCTGGCGACTCCCCCTTCAAGGCGCGCATCCGCTTTCACCAGAGCTGGTACCGCTCCCGGGTGCTGAAAGCGCCGTATGGCGCCGGCCCGCGCCCGACGAGCAAGACGCCTTTGGGGAATATGCTCACCCTCGCCGGCGGTGAACGCGGGTTGAACTTCCTCACCCCCCACATTTTTGAGGTTGCCAAACGCCGCATGGCCGAGAGTCGCGGCAGCATCGAACCATTCCGCCTGAAGTGCAACCTGCTCTCCAGTCAGGCGATGGGCTTCAACTTGTTCGCCCCGCTGGTGGACGACCGCGAGC
>JAQTMA010000042.1:0-1775 GCA_028714615.1 Anaerolineaceae bacterium
GAGACGTCGTACTGGGGCGTCTGGCGATACAAGTAAAAAATGTAGAACTAGCCTTGACAAGGTCCTGAACCTTGTCAAGGCGGAGAGCGCTTAGAAACCTAAAGCTCGCAAATCTTCGGCAGTCGTTGGCCGGCGACTCGTGCCGGTCAGTTCTTCCCAGAAGCGTTCATTATACCGCCGGGAGCGAACCAGGATCGGCATGGGGACGCCCCAACCCAGCAGCAGCACCTCTTCTTTCGGCTGCAGGCGAGCCAGCATCCCGCGCAGGGCGTCACGCCCGGCCAGGCCCGACAGCACCGCATGGATGTCATCCTCATCGCCCAGCCAGCCCGAGACGCGCGTGCCGAGCTGTGACATGACCTCATCGTAGATCTGCGAGGGACGTTGATCAACGATCAACAGGGTAACATAGTACTTGCGCATCTCGCGCGCGATGGTGCTGAACGTGGTCTGGGAGGCCATCTCGCGGTTAAGCAGCTTGTGGGCCTCTTCCACCACAATGACCAGCGGGCGAGGCAGGCCTTTGTGGTTATCGCGGTTATACAACTCGGTGCGCTGCTCCCAGGCGGCGCGGATGCGGCGAGTGAGCAGGTTGGTCACCAGCAAGTAATCGAGATCGGTATTGTGGTCGCCGAAAGAGAGCACCACGTTGATGCCCTTCTCCAGGCATTGGATGATCTCGTCCAGCGGATTCCCGGCCGGTTCGGCGACGATATAGGGCAGGTCGAAGACGCGCTTCAGTTTGGAGCGCAATCCATCCGCCGCCATCGGGTTGATTCCCGCCTGGTTGGCCCAAAAAGCGACGCTATCGGGAGCCGGCGCCCGTTTCCCGCTGTCGTCTGCCTCCGTCGCGCCCACCTTCATTTCCCGGAAAGCGGAGAACCAACCCTCGCGGTGGAATTCGCTCACCAGCGCTTCCAGGGTGGTGGGGGTGGTCTCTTTCAGGTTCAGTTCGCGGGTGAGCATCTCGATATCTTCGGGCTGAATGTCCTTCTCGGCCAGCTCCAGTGTGAAATCCGGGCGCTGCCCGTGGATGGTGGCCTCGCGTCCCAGGCCAACCACCCGCACCCGCGCCGGGAATTTCCCGCGCAAGCCGGCCACGCGCTCGCCGGTGTCGGAGGCGGAGCTGTCGAAGCCGTATTCATTATGCATATCGAAAATCAACATGGAGGTGTGGTTAGCCTGGATCAGGCCGGCCAGGATGATGCGCGTCAGGAAAGATTTCCCCGAGCCGGTGGCTCCGAAAATACCCGAGGAACGCTGGATGAGCTTATCCAGGTTCAGGCAGACCGGGTGGCCCTGCTCGCGCGTGTACCCGATGACGAAGTTGCTTTTGTCCTGAGGGTCGCCGAAGATCTCGGCCACGTCCCCGGGGCCAGCCATGCGGGTGAGCGCGTGGTGCGGCGGGACGGTTTTGACCGGGAGGGGCCGGGGCATCTCATCCTGGTGGAGCTCCATCCACTGGGGGTAGTCGGGGCTGCCCGGCTCGGGTCCGCGCTCCAGCATCAGGGAGGGAAGCACCTCCAGGTTGGTGAAGAGGGTCTGCCCCTGCAGCAAGCTGGCGATCTCGGGGGGCAAGCGCGTCCCGGATTGCTCGTCGGCGAAGCGCGGGTCGGTGGCGCCTAACTGCAGGTCGGTCACCAGCCCGTAGAACAGCCAGTCGCCGGACTCGATAACAACGAAGCCGCCCTCCTGCACGTCCTGCGCCGGGACGGTCAGCCGGACGCGGAGGTTCTCCTTGAGTCCGCCACCGACAATATATCCGATTGCGGATT
>JAQTMA010000042.1:1875-23618 GCA_028714615.1 Anaerolineaceae bacterium
CTAAAATCGACAATCCGAGAGCGCGCTTAACACGGTCATCAAGGTTGCATAATCGTCACGCAACAAAGTGATGACTTCCTGGGTGGCGCGGTTGATCCAGCCGGTATCGCCGCCAGCCAGGTGGGTTTCGTGGGCTTGCTTAAGGTGGGCTGCCAGCAGCTCGCCGACGGGAATCTCTTGCGAGCGGAGGATGTGGCGAAAGTATCCGAAGCGCCCTGCGCCGGTGAAACGGCACAGCTCATCCGGATCGCAGGGGTAGATGACGTCCAGGCTGAGCGGCGGGCGAGGGGGCAGCAGGTGGAAGAAGCGCCCACCCTGCCGGTAGCCGACGAACAGCACGCTGATCTCCACCGGCACGTTGCGATTGAGGCGGTTATCTTGAATCACATTTTCCGGCACGCCATCCGCGGTGACCAGTTGGCGCACCAGGCCATCATCGTCGATGTGGATATCGTACACCAGGCCGTAGACCTGGTGGTCTTGGGCCAGGGGAATGCTGACCATGCAACCGAAGGAAGGAGCGGTGAGCTGCGACACCCGGCAGCCCACCACACAGCCTGCGGTACTGGCGCGCAATAATCGCCCGATGGGGATGGCAGAGATTTCGGTCATAGGGTATGTTGAGTCCTCCCGCCCGTTTGCTTCTGGTAAAGTTTATTGGATTGTTCGAAGGAATAAATGCCCCGGCTAAGCATCTCCCCGAGCAGCATCTGTTCGAGCTGTTCGGCTTCGGCATAGCTGACCACCGCAATCTCGTGGGCGCGATGGAGCGCGTAGGGATAGGGGCGGGCTCCCAAGAGGCGGCTCTGGTAGAAGAGGGTGGCGTGTAGCAGGTCCACCGAAGGCCGTTTCTCGGCGACCCAGGCAGGTAGCTCCACCCGGGCCAGGTATGGTTGGCCAACGCGACCGACGTTGAGATAAAAGAAGTGCAGCGCCAACGGGCCTTCAAACTGGCGCGCCGAGCTGGATTGGATGCGGAAAATTCCAGAGCGCTCGCCGGGGGCCAGCAAGCCTGCAAACAAATCGCGATCGCGGACGCCGGCGAAGGGGCGAATTTTCCCGGCCAAATGCAGGTCGTGGGCATCCATCGCCGCCAATTCAAGCAGGCGTACGACCATATCATAACGGGGCCGGTCGACATACCCGGCTGCCACCGCGCCGAGTTGAGATAGCTCAAGCAAGACAGCCAGGTATTTCTGGAAGCTTTCGCGGAACTCACCCTTCTCGCGGTACTCGCGCTCCGAAAAGATCTCCAGGGGACCATCCGTCAGGGCGATCACAGGAGGGGGAAGCTCCCGGGCCAGCTCGACGAGCACATTGCGCTCTTCCAGGTCGCGTAGCATGGCAATGCCCTCATCGGTGATCAGGCTGCCGCCGGAGTAGATGCGCTCGTAGCCGAGCAGGGTGCTGAGCTTGCGTTCGATGGGGGCTGAATCCGAATCGGGGCACATCTGGAAGACGCCGACATTGATAACGCCGTATTCAACCCGTCCGTGTGGATTAGGCACCACCTGCGAGCCATCGGCGGCCAGCAGTGTGGCGGAGGTTACAGCCGCCGGCAGCGGGCAGCGCGTGTCGAGCGGATCGGATACTGGCTGGGCGCAACGCAAGGACGGGGCTGCTTCCATGGCGTGCTCCACCAGCCGGCGCAGCTCGTCCGTTTTCCCGGCATATCTACCCAGGACTTGATCGGCCTGCTGGCGATGCTGCTCCAGGTCCCGAGCGACCTGGGGCGCTTTTTCTCCCCAGGCCTGCACCTGAGTGTGGATGGATTGAAAGTCGACCGGCATGAAGCTCCC
Source organism: Anaerolineaceae bacterium (assembly GCA_028714615.1). The sequence continues at coordinate 3,675 of JAQTMA010000042.1, forward strand.
TTCCTCTAAACCGAACGTTTGTTTGATTGTACGTACAACGAGCGCGAAAGACAAGCAGGTTTTAAATTGACAGGTCTGATCGATGTTTCTATAATAAGTGTATTCTCCACCGGTTTATCGGAAAGGATCTGGCCATGCACGGGTATGCACACACATTTCCAGCTCTCCGTGGTATTCAAGGCGGCCACCCGTACTACGTGGCCATGTGCCCGCTCAAATTACTGCCCAAACTGTTCCTATTTGACGACAAGGAGCTACCGGTGGAGATGCGCGCGCAACGCGTACTAAACCAGGCGCGCATCCCCGAGATTTGTCATTATATCCTGGAAAACAAGCAAGATTACGTCTTTTCGGCCATCACCGCCTCGATCGATGGAGAGGTCACCTTTGAACCGGCAGCGGCTGTCGATGGCGACTTCGGGATCGGGAGCTTGATCGTGCCGATGTCGGCGCGGTTTATCATCAACGACGGCCAACACCGCCGGGCGGCCATCGAAGCCGCCCTGGAGGAATGCCCCGAGCTGGGCGAGGAAACCATCGGGGTGGTTTTTTACCTGGATACGGGTTTGCAACGCAGCCAGCAGATCTTCGCGGATCTAAACAAACACGCGGCGCGCCCCACGGGCTCGCTGGGCATCTTATATGATTTCCGCGACCCGTTGGCCTGCCTGGCGCGGGATCTGACCGACCAGGCGCCCATCTTCAAGGGGTTGACCGAAAAGGCCAAGACGGTCATCGCCCCGCGTTCGATCAAATTATTCACCCTGAGCGGGGTATACGCCGCCACGGGTGCGTTGCTGCACAAACACCGCCGCCAGACGATCAGCCCAGACGAAACCAAGCTCGCGTTTCGTTACTGGAATGAGCTTTGCCGCGTGATCCCCGAGTGGCAGATGGCCTGTAAACACACCGCCAGCCCGGTGGAACTGCGCCGGGATACAATCTGTGTACACAACGTCACCCTGTTGGCTTTTGGTATTGCTGGTAACCAACTGATCAAAAAATTCCCCGAGGAATGGCCTTCTCGCTTGCAAGCTTTGTGCAAAGTCGATTGGTCGCGCACGAACCGGATGTGGGAAGGGCGCGCCACCACCAACGGAAAGATCAACAACAACCGCCAGGCAGCCGAGCTAACCGCAGTCAAACTGCGGGCTATGATGGGACTACCGCTCAACCCGAAAGAGGTCTGGTTGGCTTAGGATGCATGGTCAATGCAAACAGCGCGCCCAGTATGGCGCGCTGTTTTATTTATGCGTAGGTGTCTGGGGAACTTTTCACCGGATGCTGCGTCTACTCCCTAACAAAATGAACCGAATTAATATGGAGGAAACCATGCGTAACAAGTTCTTACTCGTAATGATCGCCGCTCTCATGATCAGTTTGCTTTCAGCCTGCGGTCCGGCCGCGAAGGCTTTCACCAATTCAAACGCACTCAACAGCGGCACCAGCCTGCCCGGCGGCATCCAACCGCAGGGCCAAATTGCACCCACGGGAGGAGTCCTGCCGCAGGGTCAACCCACCCCCGTCCCCGGCATCCGCTCGCTGGTGGTTTCCGGCACCGGCCGGGCAACCCTGACCCCCGATATCGCTTACGTCAATATCGGCGTGCATACCGAGAATGCCGACGTGGCTGAAGCCCTGGCGAGCAATACCGCCCAGGCTCAGAAAGTCGCCGATGCGATCCGGGCATTAGGCGTGGACGCCAAAGATATCCAGACCACCAACTTCAATATTTACCCGATGCAGACCTACGGCCCCAACAACGAAGTCACCGGCACCAAGTACGCCGTGGATAATTCCGTCTACGTGACGGTGCGCGACCTGAGCAAGCTGGGCAATTTGCTGGATGCCGCAGTCAAGAATGGCGCCAACAGCATCAACGGCGTGCAGTTCGACGTGGCCGATAAGTCCGCGGCGCTTTCCGATGCGCGCAAGGCAGCGGTGAAAGACGCGCAGAGCCAGGCGCAGGAACTGGCTTCGGCCGCCGGCGTGACCCTCGGCGCGGTGCAGTCTATCAACACGAGCAATAACAGCGTGCCCCTGCCGATCTATGCTGGCATGGGAATGGGGGGCGGAGGGGCGCGGGCAGAAGCAGCCCAGGTGCCGGTCTCTTCCGGTCAGTTGATTATCACGGTGGATGTGAATCTCGTGTATGAGATTAAGTAAGAGAGTAACAAGGCAAGAAGTCAAAAGGCAATAAGGAAAGTTGGAAGAGGCATCCGGGAAAATCGGGACGCCTCTTCTCTTTTCAGTTGAAGATCAAGGTTGGTTTGGGATTTTCCACTCCATCTTCCAAGGACCTGTTATGCTGATCTCGCCACTCGAAAGGTACAGTTGCATGGATTGCTGTGGGAACTCGGGAAGGCCGATAGTCAATTGCAGCCGTGAATTCGACAAGGTTTTACAGTTGGCGCTGACCACCCGGTCCGAGAACTGGCTCAGGAACAAGCTATCAATCGCCAGTCCATCCTGAGGCATGGTCTGCACCAGGAGGGTGAGGAGGTAACGGTCCTCAGGATTAGTCCCCGGATTGGGATTCGGGGTGATGGTGAAACTGAGCGGCTGCACCAATACACCTGCCACGCTCAGCTGGGTGCCCGGCCCTTGAGGGAGTTCCCAGGTCTGGCTCGCGGAACCATTCTGACCCGGATCGAAGCGCAGCTTTGCATCGCTGGTAAAGCCGAAGGTGAGTTGCTCGAAGATGAGCACCCCGGTTTTCGCCTGTGGATCCAGTGGATCGAAGCGGTAGGTGGTGGTCCGAGCGTTGGCTTCGCGTACCGGTTCTCCCGGCTCGAAGGCTGCGCCCAAATCAGAGATGTGGCGGGTATAGCGGCGGCCGGTTTCGTCGGCCAACTGTACCTGAACATCGCGCAGTGAATTCCAATTGGGGTTTTCCCAAGAGATCTGTGCTTGAAGCCCGGTTTCCTTCGGATTCTGACCGACCTGGAGCAAGCTGGCGGTGATGCCGTGCGCAGCAGCCGCAGCACCCGCAGGTGTGTAGGGTTGGGTGAGGGAGAGCCCCGCCGCTGACGCCGTCTCGGCGCTGTGAGTATTCTGGAGAACAAGCAGCACTGACCAGTTCTCAGGCGCAAATCCAGCCGGCAGGGAGGGCAGGCGGGGCAGCACCAGGGTCACCTGGTCAACTGCAACAGGCAACGGTGGGAAGCTAAACGAAGCCTGGAGGACATCCCCGATGCCTGACATGCTCGAACCAGGAGCGAAGCGAGAGCCATCCGGCAGCAGGAGGTAAGGTTTGACTTCTTCGGGCACATCCCCGGCAGCCGACTTCATATCGAACTTTTCACGGGGCAACCCCGTCACCTGCAGGACGATATGGGTCTGCTGCGAATCGGCCACCACGTTTTCCACCCGTAAAACGACGTCCCCCTGCCGCTGCTCGACCGGTGCGAGCAAAACGCGAGTCTCTCCGGGCTCGACAAACCCGATCCCGGGAGCGTACCCAAGCAGCCGCTGAACCTGAGCGAGCACCTTCTGCGGTCCGACCAGGCTGACTGCCAGGACCAGCAGCAAAATCACTGCCAGTGGAACCGCCAAAGCCGGCTGGCGGAAAATCCCGCGCAGCCACTCAAGCCAAGCAGCTTGGGGGCGATCAGCCGGATTTTGCATGGCTGCTGCCCGTTCGGTCAATTGGCGCTCCAAGCGGATCGCAAAAGCCGGGTCAGGGGAAGCGGAATTATAAACGGCGTCCAGTTGATTCTCGATCTCCCGGGAGAACTTCGGGTTCATGGGCTCAGTCACGGTCGGCCTCCAACTGGTTTTCTAGCCGTTCCAGCAAACGGTAAAGGGACATTTTTACGGCAGAGGTCTTGCGGTTCAAGACCACGGCCATCTCATCAAAGCTCAACCGGGCTGCAAATCGCAAGCGGAGCAGTTCCCGCTCCTCATCAGGCACTTCTGCAACCCGTTTGAGCAGGCTTTGCAGATGCTCTTGATGGATGATTTGGGTCAAGAGATCAATATCCGGGGCTGGCGGGTCGTTCTCCGGGTCGAGCGGCGCATCGACAGGACGGCGGCGAAAATAGTCCGCCGCTTTGCGCCGAGCGATGGAAAAAAGCCAGGCAGCGAAATATCCCTGGTCTTGATAGCGGGGCAAACCCTCCAGCGCTGCCAGGAAAACCTGGGAAGTGAGATCTTCTGCATCGGCGGTATTGCCGACGCGCACCAGCAGGTAGCGATAGACCGGGTCCAGGTAGGCGCGGTAGATCTCTCCAAAAGCAGCCGGGTTGCGGTCGAATGCCGCGGTCGGGGGTCCTTCCCTGTTTTCCATCAGCACCGATTGTAACGTCAACGATTGAATTGGATGGGTCATGATTTTCCTGAATTCTGAAGAGAAGCTCGCGTGAGCACGGTGGTGTGATTTCCAATCATGCTTAATAATCGCTTGAGCGGCAAAAAAGTCACAAATCGGCCGGAGCTTCGCTCAAATGGATTTGGTTTGACCCCCCCATAGCAAAATTGGCGCCCTTTGTACCCCCTCTACTTGCGAACGACCCCCTCAGCCCAGGCATATACCGCTGCCTGAGTGCGATCTGCCAGGTGCAGCTTGCTCAGGATGCTGCCCACGTGCGTCTTGACCGTCGATTCACCGATGACGAGCTTATCGGCAATCTCCTGATTGCTGGCTCCGGTGGCCACCAGGCGCAGAACCTCCAATTCCCGGTCGCTCAGCACGGAAAACGGGTTGGCCTCCACCCGATCAGCGCCCTGCAGTCCCTGGACGATGCGGGCGGCGACGCGCGAGTCCAGGACCGCCTCTCCGCGGGCGGCTTTGCGGATGGCATCGGCAATCTCATTCGGGCGAGCGTCTTTGAGCAGATAGGAGAGCGCCCCGGCTCGGATGGCGGGGAAGACCTGTTCGTCTTCATGAAATGAGGTAAAGATGACGATCTGCGTGTGGGGGCTGACGCGGCGGAGAGCGCGGGTGATCTCCACCCCATCCATGCCCGGAAGGACCAGGTCGACCAGGGCGACATCCGGCGCCAGATCCTTGGCCAGGCGGATGGCTGCGGCGCCATCCTCGGCGGACCCGATCACTTCCAAATCCGGGTTGGTTTCCAGAAAGGTTAGAATCCCCTGCCGGACAACGGCATGGTCGTCGACGATGAGCACGGTGATTTTCGGCATCTTTTCCGTAGACCTTCCTGGCTAACTGGGGGCGAGATCGTCCACCGGCGGGTGGGGGACGGTGACAGAGGCCGGGCTGCTGCGCAATGGGAAGGCGGCAACGACACAAGTCCCCTGCTGGGGCTGGCTGACTAGAGAAAACTGCCCTCCAGCGCGGGTGACGCGCTCGCGCATCGACTTGAGACCCAACCCATGCGTCAGGCCTTCTGCGGGCTTGAAGCCGCAGCCGTTATCCCGGATCGATAAAACCAATTCACCATGGCCGGCGCGCAGTATAACTTCGACCTGGGTAGCACGGCTGTGCCGGGCAACGTTGGAGAGGGCTTCCTGGGCAAAGCGAAAGGCGTCGTGCTGGACGGCTGCATCCGGATACGCTTCTGCCTCAGTCTCCAGATGAAGGCGAATCGGGTTTTGCCGCGCCCAACCGTCTGTGTAATCCCGGAGTGCCAGGGCCAGATCCCCGCTCGTCCAGGCTGCCGGACGAAGCTCGTATAGGATCGAGTTCAGCTCCTGGTGGGCAGCGTGGGTCAGGTTGCCGGCTTCCGCCAGGCAATCCCGGGCTGCGGCTGCGTCTTGCTCCAGCATAGCAGCAGCGGCTCCCATCTGGAGTGAGGCCGCCGTGATGAGCTGCTTGACGGAGTCGTGCAGGTCGCGCGCCAGGTGGTTGCGCTCTTCCAGCGCAGCCAGTTCACCACGCGCCAGCACCAGGCGCTCCAGTTCTGCCGCCATGCCGTTAAGTTCCTGACCGAAGGCGCTGATCTCATCAGCCGCGTCATCGCTTACCTTCACCGAAAAGTCTCCTTTCCGCCAGGCTCGGGTGGCATTTCGGAGGTTGGCCAGGCGAATGTCGATCCAACGTGCGTTGAGAAAACCAAAGAAAGCACTGATCAAGGTCGCAGGAACGATCAACACCAAGGCACTGGGGAAGATGACCTGAAACGCTGGGAGGATTTGCTCCTGTATGACCTCGAGCCAGTTGTGCGTGGGGTTGGCCCGTTGGAGATAGATGGCCCCCACCACCAATCCCCACCAGGCCAGCATGAAGATCGCTGCCAAGGTAGCCAATAGATACGAAAAGGTCAATCGCCACTTCACCCTGCGGAAAGCAATCTTGAACGGGTTTTCTGGAAGCGATGGTTTCATGGCTGGGCAGTCACCACCATCGCCGGTCCCGTTGTGATGGTAGAATGGACCGGCATCAAAAAGAGCAAAAGAGAGAGCCCGGCCAGGACGACCAGCCCGATGCCGATCCAACCCAGGATGATGCCTGCCTTGGCAGTCCCTTCACCCACATACAAGTCACGGCGTGCCCGGATTTCCTTCCGGGCAATGATTCCGGTGACGATCCCGCCGATCGAGCCGACGACCGGTAGAATGGGAAGCAAACCCAGAATGGATAAAACCAGGCTTATGATCGCCAGGCCATGCGTCGATGGACGCAACCCGCTCAGTCTTTCATTCATTGTCTTTGGCTCTTGGTTATTCAATGTGTTCTGTTGGTTCATGATACTCCTCTTTCATCAGGTTTACCCATGGCCGCTTTGAATGCAGCCAGGGGAAATTTGATTTATGCGACCTGATGATCATACCCCTGACCCGGGCTCTGGGGATCAGCCTGGATGCTGATTCTACATCCACCTGGATGGGGATTATGTGCCCATAAGCCGAACAGGCTTGAAATGGTCGGTCGGACAGGTTGGTGATTAGTCCAAGTGATAGAACAGAATAAGCCTTATGCCGGATGCCTTGCACTTCCGAGACCGCTAAACTCAAAGTGTGGAAAAAGAGTACATCCGGTTATCCGTTCGTCAGATGCAGATTGATGGGGAACGACGAAAGGGTGTTGTGGAAAAGAAGAACAAAGGTCAATGATGGATCACGTTGTGTATGTTGATGCAAACACAGGAGAGATAGAGAAGATCCTGGCGAGAACCAAAACGGTGGTCGTGCGCGGTGCGATGGGACGCAAGCTGCCGTACGGTCTGGTTGCGTCAGGGGACGTCCTGTACTTCATTCTCAATAATGGGGAAGGCCGGGTACGCGCCCGGGCGATCGTGCGAACGGTGACCAACACCGCAGCGCTTACTCCGCTCGATTCGGTGCGACTGATTCAAGAACAGCAGTCAGGCATGCAGCTCTCACCGAAGCAGTTCAAGCACTGGGCTGGAAAACGCTACCTGGTTCTGATCGAAATCGAGGAGCCAGAAGCAGTAGAACCTTTCGAGATTGACCGCAGCGGATACGGCAATATGGATGATTGGCTGCCAGTTGGTGAAATTAACACAATCAGGAGATGAACAATGGAATCGAAGAAGAAGGTTCCCTTTGCAGGAATTTTCTTGGTGTTCGGCGGGGCCGTAGGCGGTGGCGTGGGCTTGATCATCGCCCAGGACGTTGCTGTGGGTGCGGGGATCGGAGCCGGACTCGGTCTGATCTTGGGCGCCATGGTCGACAATCATCGCAGCACGCCAGCAGCTTGAATCCTGGTAAGTCGTGAAAACCAACTAAGATCTTCGCTCGTCCGCACTTACAAACAGGCCATCAGCGATGGATGGCCTGTTTGTAAGTGCTGGAGAGAGGTTACTGGACCAGGTGGTTCTGCAAAGCAATCGCCACAGCCTCCGTCCGGCTAACAGCTCCCAGTTTGGAGAGCACGCTGCTGACATGGAATTTGGCCGTTGGAAGGCTGACCACCAGTTTCTCCGCGATCTGCTGGTTGTTCAACCCTTGCGCCATCAAAGCCAGCACCTCTTTCTCACGCCGGGTCAGGTCATAACCGGGGGTGTCGACCGGGCGGCGAACAACTTGGATTAGCGCCTGAGCCGCCTCTTGTGCAAGGGTAGGCTTGCCTGCGAACGCGGAGCGGATAGCACAGGCCAGCTCGTTGGCAGTCACATTTTTCAGCAAGTATCCGATCGCTCCAGCTTGCACAGCGGACCGTACCAGCTCTTGCTCCTTAAAGCTGGTCAAGGCGATCACTTGAATCTCCGGATGGCGCTCGCGGATGGTGCGGGTAGCGGCGGCCCCATCCATACCGGGCATCATCAGGTCCATCAAAATGACGTCCGGGCGGAAGCGCTCACAGGCCGCCAGAGCCTGCTCACCGCTGCCCGCTTCGCCCACCAGGTCAAAATCATCATAGGCGGATAAGAACGCCGCCAGGCCGCTGCGGACCACGGCATGGTCATCCACAATCATCACCCGAATGGGGTCTGGCGGGTCTTGCGAGGGAGTATTCATCACAGGTTAGCTCCTTGAACGACAATCAGATGATGCCTCAAGCATTATTCCCCGGTTGGCTGCTGCATGTCCAGCGATAGCGGATGAGCACCCTGGTTCCCGCACCGATGCGGCTATCCAGGATTAGCTCAGCCCCCACGCTTTCCGCGCGCTCGTGCATGATCCCCATGCCCAAGTGATCCGAAGGGGCTGAGTTCAGATCGAACCCGCAGCCATCGTCGCAGATCTCCACTGCAATGTGTCCGGGCTCGACCCGCAAGCGTACATCGACGTGACTGGCATTGGCGTGTTTAGCGACGTTGTTTAACGTTTCTTGGGTGATGCGGTAGATAGCCAGTTTCACCTCGGAGGGCAATCCGGACAGGTCACCGTTTTTCTCGAGGACAAGCTGGGCCGGAACCCGAGCTCGCCCAATAAACGCCTCCACCAACTGGCGCAACAGCTCGTCCAATTCGGCATCCACCAGAGCAGCCGGGCGCAACTCCCACAGCAAGGTGCGCATTTCCGCCAATGCTCCCCGGTTGAGCTCGCCCAACTCGGCCAGGCGCTGCTTTCCCTGGCTGGGGTTGCGCTCCCAGATGCGGGGGAGCACATCTGCAATCAGGCTGGCCGAAAAGAGGGTCTGGGTGACGGCATCGTGCAGCTCGCGCGCCAAACGGTTGCGCTCGGCGGCGATGGCTGCCTCCTGAGTTTGCCTGGCCAGGGTGGCTTCAACCCGCTTCTGCTCAGTAATATCAGTGCTTACCCCAACCAGCCGGGTGATCTTCCGCTGGGAATCTCGGATAGGCGCCAGAGCCGTGCGATAGATGCAGATGTTCTCCTGATCCCAGATAGGCCTGGGCTGGCACTCCTCGTAGATGATTGGTATGCCGGTCTCAATACATTCTCGATAATGGTGAGAGACGGCATTATTCAATTCTAGCGGAAGAATTTCTTCCAGGGTTTTCCCTTGAAAATCCTCTGGACTCAACCCGGTTTGGCTTTGGTATGCTGGGTTGGTAGTGACCAGTCTGAACTGACCGTCTGGCAAGACATCGATCAGGAAGATCTGCTGGTGGGTGTTATCAAAGATCTCGTGGTAGAGCGCTTGACTGAGACGCAGGTCGTCTTCGACCTGTTTGCGTTGCTCCACTTCACGCTGGAGCTCGCTGGTGCGGTGCTGGACGAGGCGCTCTAGGGTCCTCTGCCGAGTCCGAATGGAGCGCATGCGCAACCCATAAATGCCAGCAGACAATATCAATAGGCTCAATCCAGCGATTCCCCGAAACCACCAAGTTTCCCAAACTGGCGGGGTGATGCTGATTGGGATGGCAATTCCATCCTCGTTCCAAATCCCAGCACTATTCGTCCCCCGTACATGAAAGATATATTCTCCTCCCTGTAGATTGGTGTAGCTCGCATAATGCCGGTTGTCCGCGATCACCCAATCCTGGTCAAATCCTTCCAGCTTATATGCGTACTGGTTCTTCTCGGGCGACGCAAAATCGAGCACGGCAAATTCAAAGGCGATAAAAGTGTCCTTATAAGAGAGCTGAAGATGAGCGTTTACCGGTAGATCGGTTTGCACCGTATGGTTAAACTTCTGAAAAGAGGTGACCACTACCGGTGGATGATAGGCACTGTCTTTTACTCGGGAGGGATCGAAGGAGTTGAAACCATTCACGCCGCCGAAGAAGATCTCCCCTTGCGCGCTCTGGTGATAGGCTCCTACGTTAAACCCATTGCTCTGCAAGCCATCTCGCATATCATAATTCCGGAAGATACCTGTCTCGGGATTGAATCGCGATAGACCGTTGTCAGTACTCAACCATAACTGTCCGCGGGTGTCTTCCAGGATCCCATAAATCATATCGGCCGGTAGACCATCTTTCTCCCGGAAATGAATAAACCCTCCACTCCGGGGATCGTAGCGGTTCAAACCTCCCTGTGTGCCAATCCACATCGTCCCGGCGTGGTCTTCAAGAACGCTGGTGACCATATCAGAACTCAGACTGGCCGGGTTCCCTGATTCATTACGGAAGACAGTGAATTTCCCGGTAGAGCGGTCCAGACGGTTCAGACCGCCATTCTGAGTAGCTATCCACAGTATCCCAGCCCGGTCCTCGGCGATGGCCAGGACAATATCGTCGCTTAAGCTTCCCGGAAGATTCGCAGTATACCGGTATTGAGTAAATGTCGCAGTACTTCGGTCGAAGCTGTTCAAGCCGCCGCCCTGGGTGCCAATCCACAACATGCCAGCCCGGTCTTCATAGATGACCCGGATCGTATCGGAAGCCAGGCTGTTAGGATCTTCGGGGTTGTTCCGGAAAGTCGTAATAATATGAGATTCGGGATCGAACCGGCCGAGCCCCCCGTTCTCGGTCCCAACCCACAAGATCCCAGCCCGGTCCAGGCAGAGTGCTAGCACATGATCGGCACTGAGTGTATTGGGCCGATCGATTTGAGTTTGATAATGGGAAAACATGCCCGTTTTAGGATCCAAGTGGTCAAGCCCGCGGTAGGTCCCCACCCAAAGCTCGCCCTTGGGACTCGTCGCAAAAGAGGTAACGTAATTGTCGCTCAAGCTGTTGAGGTCCGCCGCGGTATGGCGGGTATGCCGGAAGACGCTGGTTGCCGGGTTGTATTTGTTGAGACCCCCACCGTAGGTGCCAACCCATAGGATTCCACCTTGATCGATATAAACCGCGCGGATATCATCGTTGCTCAAGCTGTATGGATCGCTGGGATCGTGGCGGTACCCGGCCATCTCGCGAGTGACCGGGTCAAACCAGACCATCCCGTCTTTCGTCCCCAGCCACAATTTGCCCTGAGCGTCTTGAAATATCGCCATAATATTGGCGGTTAAGCCGTTCAGGATGGGCAAATCATGCGAGGTGTAGCGGGTAAAACTTGCGCTGTCCGAATCATAGCGAGCAAATCCGCTACCATAGGTACCCACCCAAAGAATACCCGAGGAATTGATGTAGAGAGTGGAAACCATATTACTGCCAGCAGGCTCACCCGGATTTAGATAAACCCGTTGGATGGTCTGGCGGGGAGGGTCTATCCGGTTCAAGCCATCATCGGTGGCGACCCACAACGCGCCATCTGGATCTTCCACCAGCGCACGTATACGGTTGTCACTCAGGCTATGCGGATCACTGGGATCATAAGGGTAGTGTGTAAAGGTTTGAGTAACTGGGTCAAATGCGTCCAGCCCACCACCCTCTGTTCCAATCCAAATAATCCCTTGACGGTCTTCAAGCAGGGCGCGGATACGGTTGTGGTTAAGACTGTTGGGTTGATCTGGGACATGTTGAAAGCGGATGAAAGTGCGGGTTATGGGATCAAATCGGTTCAATCCGCCGTTGAATGTCCCTACCCAGATTGAGCCATCGCGTCCAGCAAGAAGTGTGGTAATAAAAGTGTCCGATAGGCTGCTGGCGTTGTTGGGATCATTCTTATAGATGGTGAAATGGTAGCCGTCATACTGGTTCAGCCCACCGCGGGTGCCGACCCATAAAAAACCTCGGGTGTCTTGCAGAACAGCCGTGACAAAATTCTGGGATAGCCCTTGTTCCACGCCTAATGGCTCAAACCTCACTGACCCTGGGATTTGCGTCAGATTGTAACCATCTCCAGCGCTGGGAATCGCCATGCCTGCGCTGGCGCCTTTCACTCCAGTCTGAGGAAGAGGAATGAATACGGAGAGCCAGACCACCAGAAGCATACTGCTGAGGTGGTGAAATCCGCTCATTTTCCCTCGGCTAAACCTGTGATCTGGCATACTCCCAACCTTTTTCGAGGAGTCATTGGAGTTTTGCATTCTACGTCACTGATTCTCCAGGCCCCATCCACCACATGCAAGGTCACGCGCATACTCGATCCGGAACTGGTACGCGCTGGGAAAGTGACCCGGTTGCTCGAAATAGAACCCGCATCAACCGCGACGCGCTCTGGGAGATCTTGGGCGCAAACGATTGGCTTGGCCCCCACCTCGCCAGAATCTACTTTTTCGTCATATTGTCGAATAAATTCCAGCATCAGGTGCTGGCTCCGATGGACGTCGCGCGGACCATCGGGGGGCGATCGATATACCAATTGTAGAAGCTCTGAACGATCTGTTCCGGCGGGATAGACGGTGGTTGGGTAGAGATGGGTTCTTGAGGCGCCTTATCGCAAGAGATTAAGAATAATGATACCCCGAAAAGAATAGTAAATAGAACCAACTTGATCTTCATGGGAATTCCTTTTGTGTGATTTGGTTCATTGTTACTATAGCTATGGTTATCCAGGTCACAACCCCCAAGGAGTTAGTTTTTCACCTGGTCACCCGACCAGGTTGCTAACTATTGTCTCGAAATACTCCCTTTACCCAATCAAGATATTCTTCCTGGTCATCAGACCAGATTGAATTACATTCCTGTGACCATCTGGAATTTACCCGTTAGCCTGATCCTTCGAAGGCCACGATCTCTTATCCTGAGACTGAAAAACACATAAAGGGATTGGTTCTGAAAATAAAAAAAAGGAGAATAACATGATCAACCGAACTGACCAGAAACCGGAACAACCAAAAATACGCCGTTATTACACTGCCATCGCCTTTGCTTTCGGGCTTGGAGCTAGCTTTGGCGCCGCGATTTCGTACTGGATCACTAACATATTGAATCACTAACAAGTATTCGTGGAGAAGTAAATCAATCATGGAAAAGAAATACGGAAGATTTCAACGCAAATCCTCACATACCGGGATCGGGGTTGCATTAGGCGCAGCAACGGGATTGATGATTGGATTGGTATTCATGGATGGCAATATCACCATTGGAATGATCTTCGGGGTCCTCCTTGGGCTGGTTCTCGGGTCGATCGCTGATACCTTGAAAGGCAAGACCATCTATACCCTGGCAGGCATCGTTATTGGAGCAGGGGTTGGGTCCGTTTTTGGATTGCTTCTTGGGGTGCTCCACGGCGCGTATGAGGTAGTCATTCTCAAAGGAGGATCCATCTATGGACTATCCTACAAAAATGGCTATGTCCTCCTGGGTGCAGTCATCGTAGCGGCGATTGGGCTCGTGATCGGAACGATGGTAGGCACCCATAAAATGCATCAAAGTCACCAATAGATTGTTTGATCGGGATTACCGAAGACAAGCATCCTTCTGGCAGATGCTCATCATGAAGATCGCAAACCTGTGCACCCGGTATTGGAAAAGCAAACGTAGCACTATATGGAGAGAAGATTGGAATTGGTCCGTTGTATCCGAGAAGCTCGCTGGGCGACTCTACCTGGCTACGCTTTGTTCATTGGGATGATGGCAGCCGGGTACTTTTACAACATCACCTTCATCCAGCTAGGTCTACCGGACCTAAGCAGACGCCAGGCGGGCGCCAGCGATCAAACAACAGCTATCGCCATGATTTGTCTTTCTCTCTGCTCATTGGTGTCCGCATTAATTACAGGATGGGTGCTAACCAAACATGGTTGGGAAGAGAAATTCCTCGCCAGGCTAGGCGTTGCGACCGGGGTTGTCTTTTCCCAGACGGTCCTGACCCTATTCTCACCCTGGGTTCATTCGACTGGTACCCTAGCTGTGTGGATCTTCTTGACCTCAGTTACCTTAGGGATCGGCATGCCAGTCACTTTCAGCCTGATGGTCGACCTCATCCCAAGGCGCGGCCGGGGTATGGCAGCCGCAATAATTACGGCTATCGCCTACTTCGCTTCGAATGCATTCTCTTCTTCATCCTGGCAGGTCGAGCATTTCCGCCGGCTCTCCCTCTTGGTAATGATACCCGGGGCGATGGTAATGCTCCTACTGTGGATTTTCAGGCCAGTGTTTTTACAGACTCTCGCCCGCCAGCATTTACAGCCAGAATTCGCCCGGGGCCGGTTTGTTTCACTCTACACCGGCAGGAAATGCTCAGACCGCACAGGGCTCGTGATGTCTTTGGCTATGATGTTTGCGGTATTCTTCATCGATAGCTTGGGGTTCGTACGTCTGCTCGAGGCTCCGGTTTACATGATCAGCGCCTGGAAGTCTCCCCAACTCAGTATCCACTTGTTCATCGCTTGCACTCATGTGGTAGCTGCCCTCATCGGAGGCATCTTATTTACATATTTGTCCGAGCGGATTTTATTCCTATGGGTATTCGGTATATTCGCACTGGTCCACCTGGAGTACCTGGTTCATTTGCGGGTTGGATCCAGTGATTATGCTCCCTTAGCCATGCCGATGCTCTACGCGATTGCGGTCAGTCTGTACACCGTAGTGAACTTTGCCATCTGGGCGGATCTCTCCACACCACAGACGATCTTCAAGAACAGCGCCACCGGTGTGGCACTTTCCGGCTGGTCGGCTTCATTTCTGAGCACTGCACTTGCAATGCAGTGGGACGCGAGCGGAATGCCTCTGGAGGCACACTTGCGCATCATAGCAGCGTTAGCTCTCCTCGCCTTTATTGCTATCCTCTATTGGCAGATCGCCGGTAGTCGCGTTCAAGCTGGGGTCCGTCCACCTGGGGCAGATCAGGGGGTCCGATGAGGCGGATAATAGGCTACTTAGGGGTGATTTTTCTTTCTGTGCTCCTGGCCGGATGCCATCTTCCGGATTCAGTTAGCGGAAAGACGATCTTCGCCGGAGAGCACCGCCTGGAGAGGGGAGAAACACTGGAAGGCGATCTGATTGTCTTTGGAGGAAACGGTACACTCGAACCCGGTTCAGTAGTTACCGGATCTATGATTATCCTGGGTGGGCAGATCACCAGTGGCGGAAAAGTAAACAGCAACGTGGATTTGTTGATCGGTTCTTTGAAGTTGCTCCCCTCAGCAGAAATCACTGGCGACCTGATCTTGGCGGGTGGGGCTGTCGTGGGTGAGGAGATCGCTCAGATCGAGGGGAAAGTTACCCGCAGCCCGGCGAAAAAGACAAACGGGCGCGCTGTCTTGATACCGAGCCCAATCGCGGGACGCCTGATCACATTGCTGTTGGAACTTCCTCTATTGGCCGCCTTTGCAGCAGGAGTCGAGCACTTCTTCCCCAGGCGTCTGAAGGTCATCCAAGAAACTGCCCTCCGATATTTTTGGCTGTGCGCTGCCTTGGGCGCCTTGGGCTGGGCGGTAGGTCTGTCTTTGGTAGTCTTCATGGCCTACACAATCTTGCTTCTACCGGTCTGCCTGCTGGGTCTAGGTTTGATCTTTCTCGCCGCGACCTTAGGTGCTACCGCCTACGCACGCCCCTTGGGTGGTTGGCTTCTGGCAATGCTGAGGTGGAAGGTCCACCCAGAGGGTCAAATCTTGCTGGGGATGACCCTCCTGATTTTGATGGTTGAGCTGGTTCGTTATATTCCGTTCATCGGCAGCGTCTTGATTGCAGTCTTGTTGGTAACGGCGTTCGGCGCAGTCCTCATTACCCGCGCCGGAACATCCCGGTTCTCATTCAATTTGGAAGAGGCCTGAACCATTTTTCATAAAGGAGTATTCTATGGACCCATCGATATCCAACAAACAATCATCCTGGCTTGATCACCTGCTCGATGAAGTCCTCGCCATTCGCTGGAAGCCAACGCGAATCACGCTGCTGGCAATTCTCTTGTACTTCTGCATAGTAGCCGGACTGTTGGTCGCATTTCAGGTGTTTACTACGACCCGGGTTGCCATGAACTTTATCACTTTTGGACCGATCACCCTGGCGGGGTTAGGGGTGGCCTGCCCCGTGCTGGCCACAACTGTTCTACGGAAACGGCCACTATCAGACCTGGGGATCACGGGCAAAAACTTGCCCGCATCTCTGATCCTCGGTCTGCTGCTTGGGCTCGACACCTATACCCATACGGTAGCCAGAACCGAGGTGAAAGTAAATCTCGCGCTGGCGCCGATCATCACCATGGTCCTGGCTGTGGGGCTGTTCGAGTCGGTCTTCTTTCGTGGGTGGCTGCAAATGCGCCTGGAGGAAGCCTTCGGTATCTTGCCAAGCATCGTTTTGGGAGCACTGCTTTATACGGCCTACCATATCGGGTATGGCATGACCTGGCTAGAGAGCGCCCCATTATTCACATTTGGGCTCGTCTTTGCCGTGGTTTACCGGGTCACCCGGAACGTATTCGTGCTCTGGCCGTTGTATACGCCTGTGGGCAGCCTGTATACGAATCTTCTAGACGGCCGGGTACTGCCCTTTGAAGCCACCTATGGTTTCTTACTAACCGTAGCGCTCATGGCCGCCGTTATCGTCGTTGGCTGGCAGGTCCGATCCAGGCAGCTTGGTTTGCGTTTTGGTGAAAGCCGGGGCGCAGAATGAAAAGGGGTGCAATGCACCCCGCGGATCAGTACTGGATCCGCGAGATGCGATCCAGCTTTTCCAACCGGTGGGTGGCGGTGATCTGGCGCACGGTGCCGGTCAGGCCGCGCACCACCAGGCTATCGGTGTGAGCCCCGTTGCCGAAATAGTCAATCCCTTTGAGCAGGTCGCCGGAAGTGATGCCGGTAGCGGCGAAGAAGACGTCGTCGGAGGAGACCAAATCCTCCATCATCAACACCTTCTCAAAGTCATACCCCATCTCCCGACCCCGGCGCATCTCGTCCGCATTGCGCGCGTAGAGCTTGCCCTGGATGTTGCCGCCCATCGCGCGCAGCGCGCAGGCTGCCAGCACCCCTTCGGGCGTGCCGCCGATGCCCATGAGCACGTCCATCCCCGAGTTGGGCCAGGCGGTCATCAGGGCGCCGTTGACGTCTCCATCACCGATCAGCCGGATGCGTGCGCCGGCGCGGCGCACCTCAGAAATCAACCCGGCATGCCGCGGCCGATCCAGGATGACGACGACCAGGTCATCTACATCGCGGCGCCGGGCCCGGGCAATGCGCTGCAAATTGTCCTGCACAGGGGCTTCGATATCGATACAATCTTTCGCATCCGGGCCGACAGCGATTTTGTTCATGTAGAGGAAGGGCCCCGGGTTGAACATGCTTCCGCGGGGGGCAATCGCAACCGTAGCGACAGCCCCTTGGGTTCCATGAGCGACCGGGCGGGTGCCATCGATCGGGTCCACGGCGATGTCGACCTTGGGAAGATCGCCCGTACCGACGCGTTCGCCGTTATACAGCATGGGGGCGTCGTCTTTCTCACCTTCGCCGATCACGATCAGACCATCCATTTGAATGGTGTTCATCACCAGGCGCATCGCATCGACGGCGGCCTTATCCGCAGCCAGCTTATCGCCGCGGCCCATGTAGCGACCGGCAGCCAGGGCGGCCGCTTCCGTCACACGCACCAGTTCCAATGCCAGATTCCGGGTTGGCTCCATCGTGTTCACTTTCCGTCCTCCTGATTGAACCACGGTTACCCAAAAACAATCCGCGAATTTCACGAATTCCGTATTAGCGAGAACCAACCAGCCTTACCACAATACCGAAACGAGGTAATACCCTACCACCCCGGCCCACAGCCAGGAGTCAATCCGGTCAAAAACGCCCCCATGTCCGGGAAGAATATTGCTCGAATCTTTGACACCGGCCTGGCGTTTGATCATGCTCTCCCCCAAATCGCCGAATATGGACACAACACCCAAGGCCAACCCAAGCAATGCTCCACGACCAACGGTGAGCGCGGGGGTTAGCAGGCTCCACAGCGTCCCAGCCAGGGCTCCCCAGGCCGTGCTGCCGATCAGGCCTCCGAAATACCCCTCCCAGGTTTTCTTAGGGCTCAGGTGGGGCGAGAGCAGGTGCTTACCAAACCTTTTTCCAACCACCATCGCAGCCGCATCCCCGATCCATACAGCGGGCAGGGCAGTCAGCACCCACCAATTGCCGTCGGCCAGTTGGCGCAACGAGATCAGGTAAGACCCGATCCAACCCAGGTACAGAATTCCGGTGACCGTGATGGCAAAGTCCATCGCAGACCGCTCGCGGCCACGTTCATATCCGACCAGATGGAACGCCA
The DNA here is from genome assembly GCA_028714615.1 of Anaerolineaceae bacterium. Next base: position 21,974 of record JAQTMA010000042.1, read on the forward strand.
TAGCAATCAGGACCAGCAAACTGAGCAGCAAGTCAGCCCAGCGAAATTGGAGAAATGCTCGGCTCAAGCTTAACAACGCTACGCCGGTGATGATGAGCCCGGTGGAAGGGCATGCGCCGCTACGAAGAAACAAGCGCGAGTATTCCCATGCGGCGATCCCCAAAATAGCGGTCACAAATATTGAGTAGGCCACCCCGCCGGCAGCAATAAAGGCCACCCCGATCGGGATGAGGACGATGGCTACCAGCAAGCGATTAACCATCGCTATCTTTCGGCGCTCCTGAACAGCCAGCAGCCAGGCGGCCATATCGGCGGTCGCGCTGGTCGTAGGCCATCAGAGCTTTCCGCAGCTCCTCCTCATCAAAATCGGGCCAATAGGCGGGGGTAACGTACCATTCAGCGTAGGCAGCCTGCCAGATCAAGAAGTTGCTGATGCGCATTTCCCCGGAGGTACGGATAATCAGGTCGGGGTCGGGTACGCCGGAGGTGAACATATAGCTACTGACCAGCTCCTCGGTGACCTGTTCGGGCAGGATGCCTTCCCGGATCATACGCTGGATGGCGCAGATGATTTCATCTCGCCCGCCATAATTGAAGGCAATGCTCAGGGTCAGGCGGTTGTTATCCTTGGTCAGATCGATAGCATGCAAGACCTTCTCGCGCAAACCGGCTTCCAGCCGGTCGAGGCGCCCGATATGGCGCAGTTGTACCCCTTCTTGATGCAGCTCGTCCAGCTCGCGATCGATAACTTCGGCCATGATCATCATCAAGCCCTGTACTTCATCGGAGGGGCGGCCCCAATTCTCCGTCGAAAAGGCATAAATCGTGAGGTAAGGAATCGAAAAACGGACGCAGGCCCGAATGATCCGGCGCAGGTTTTCCGTCCCCGCCCGATGGCCTTCCAAGCGCGGCAACCCGCGGGAGGTGGCCCAACGCCCATTGCCATCCATGATCATGGCAATATGGGTAGGGATGCGGGTCAGCTCCGCCGGCGTGCCTTTTGGGGGCTTGTCATCTTCCGTCGACTGGCTCAAACCTCGAGAATCTCCTTTTCCTTCCGTTCGCCAATGGAGTCGACCTGTTGAACGAAGCGATCGGTGATCTTCTGCAGCTCTTCTTCGGCTGTGTCAAGATCATCCTCCGAGATCAGCTTTTCGTGCTCGTATTCGCGCAGGTCTTTCAGCAGGTCACGGCGGATATTGCGGATAGCGACCCGCGATTCCTCCAGGCGCGAATGGACGACCTTGACCAGTTCTCTCCGGCGTTCTTGGGTGAGCGGGGGCAAGTTCAAGCGAATCACCTTGCCGTCGTTGTTGGGAGTTAACCCCAGGTCCGAGACCAGAATAGCGCGTTCGATCGGGCGCAGCGTGGTGGGGTCGAACGGCTTGATCATCAGCGCGCGCGGTTCCGGCACGCTAATACTGGCCAGTTGGATCAACGGGGTTGGTGAACCAAAATATTCTACGGATAGTCGCTCGACCAGGGCAGGCGTAGCTCGTCCGGTGCGGATTCCGCCCAGGTCTTCTTCCAATGACTGGATGGCGCCCTTCATACGGGTATCGGCTTCTTTGATCGACTCCTTGATCACGTTGTCCTCCTCGAGTGATTTCTATAAGGATACCTTAATTTCTGGAAAATACCAAAC
>JAQTMA010000043.1:0-1547 GCA_028714615.1 Anaerolineaceae bacterium
ACCAGCGCCGGGGCTTTCACCTTGGGCAAACGCACTTCTGAGGCGGCCTTGGATGCGAAGAGCATCTGTCTTAATGCCTCCAACCGGCCAGGCTCAGCCAGGTTCGCCTGCAGCGCAGCCAGGTACAGAGCAAAATCATCCGGCTTGCGGGTCGGGTACAGGCTGGCGTAATACCGTCGCCAGAGCGCCGGCCCCCAGGGGCGGGCGAACAAGGCAGCGTATAAAAGCCTGCTCTTCAAATCGCCCCCTCCGCGTACGAACGGGTCGATCAAAATAAGGCCGTTCACCTGCTCCGGCGCTTCGGCTGCGGCCCAAACCGCTGCTCCAGCCGCCATCGAGGTTCCGATCAAGGTTGCCGGGCCGGCGCCCAGGCTCCGGACGAGGGCCAGCAGATCGCTGCCGATGGCAGCCACGCTATAATCCGGCCAGCGCGGGCTGCTCTCGCCGTGACCGCGTACGTCCAGGGTGACCACACGGTAACCGGCGGTAGCCAGCCGTGGCGCCAAAAAGCGGTATTCCCCGCGCATATCGCCCATGGAGGGGGCGCAAATCACCAATTTGCCCTGACCGGCAACGTCATATGCGATCTTCCGATTGGTTACTTCAAGAAATCTTGTGTCCATCTATTCCTCCTGAAACTAATTATATTAGTATTTTAACTAATATAATTAGTTTTGTCAAGAGAGTTTTTACCTAAAATCGCCGTTTCCCCAAGCCTGGTAATCACAATGCCCTTGTTCTTTCCGGGTGAAGCGTTTTCGATCGGCTAATTTCCCCTCTGCTTGTTCGCCAACCAACCCTGGATCTCTTGCGCGAACTTGTGTAGATCATCCAGATTTTGTAAGTTCTTGTACACTTGGTCCCAATCGATCCCCAAATATTCATGGATCAAAATATTTCTAAATCCCGCTAATGGCGCTAGCCGGCGAGCAAAGTCAGCAGACAAGATGCCCAACTCGCCCATCATCATGATCGATTCGTAATAATCGATTGGTTTTCGGGCGTTTTCTAGCACGATAATCCGGTGGCAGAGATCAATACAGCATTGTGCACTAACTTCCAAGTTACGCTCTGCAATATCGCGTAGGAAAGGATCTGCATCGAACTCGGCGCGTTTATGATCTCGGAGTGGTTCGAGGCGCGCCAAGCGGTCGATGAGCTCGTCCAAGCGCCTCGCGATACCGTTGAACTCGTCTGGCATATGCGTCTCCTTGGAGGATCTGGTTTTTGTATTCCCTCAATGTAGGTAGGTAATCACCATATTTCCCTAATACCTGGGCTTCATACTCCACCCTGGTATAAAGATCCTTCTGGTAGAGCAGCATTCCCGTTGAAATAATATGATATGCCAATTCTACTGGTACTTGGTTCAAGCTCACGATGTCGACACGCTGTGTACCTAACAGCGCTACAACGGCATGGTGAAACTCGGCCTGGGTGGTGAACTCGTCGCCACGCGAGGCATCGAAAATCGCCAGGTCATAATCGCTCATTGGTCCAATCTGGCCTGTCACCTGCGATCCGAAAAGATAAACCAGGCTGATTTC
>JAQTMA010000043.1:1647-4461 GCA_028714615.1 Anaerolineaceae bacterium
CTGCGCTTGAATGGCCAGATAAGGTGATAAGAAACATGTTGTCAAAAGACAAAAATAACCGCTTGCATGAAGAAACCAGATCGAATCGCGATCTGGCTGCCAGCCACTTTGCCGGAAACGGGAGCGACTCCCGGATGTTGCGGGCTGCCATTAAGGGACAGGTGATTATGCCGGGTGATCCCGAGTACGATCAGGCGCGCAGTATCTTTTACGGTGGTTTTGACGATCATCCGGCGGTCATCGCCCGTGCGGTGGACGCAGGTGACGTGAGTCGAATCATCTCGCTGGCGCGCGAGACGGGGCAGGCTTTGGCCATCCGCAGCGGCGGCCATAGCCTGGCCGGTCACAGTCTTGCGGATGGGGGTATCGTCCTCGATATGCGCGACATGCGGGCATTGCAGGTCGATGCTGGAAACCGCACAGCGTGGGCTGAAACCGGGTTAACCTCGGGTGAATATACCAGCGCCACGGCAGGCTACGGCCTGGCGACAGGGTTCGGCGATACCGGTTCGGTGGGTATCGGCGGGATTACCCTGGGCGGCGGAGTCGGGTATTTGGTGCGCAAGTTTGGGTTGACCATCGATAACCTGCTGGCCGCCGATGTTGTGACGGCGGATGGCCAACTCTTGCACGTGGGTGCGCGCCGCTTACCCGGGGCGCACCTGGGAGCGCTTGGCGGAGATCAAAGCCCGCTCCGAGCCGCATAATCTGTTCAGGCTCAACCACAACATTCCGCCGGCGAGTCGAATATAGACCGGTTCTCGCGGACATATTATCGCGCTATCGATTGCTGCCCGCCTGTTCTGAAAACAGGCGGGCAGTTGCGTTTGTTTGCCCATATTCGCATCCATGGCAAGTGTTTGGTTATTGAAGAGTACTTGACATTCGATCCAATACCGTGTAGAATGCTCTGCAATACAGAGTACTCTACATTTCAGTTGGAGCGTCGTCATGAGCATTTCCCCCACCGAAGCCGAAGAAGCCCTGGTTGCGATCCAGAGCATGGTCAAGAAAACCCGCCGCGCCATTTCCGCCAGCGGCGCTTACCTTTTTCTCATCCTCTGGGGCATGGTCTGGCTGCTTGGCTTTCTAGGTTCTCAGTTCTTACCGGCTGAAATCAGCGGCTATACCTGGCTGGGGATCGATATCCTGGGCGGGGCTCTTTCAGCGATCATCGGTACGCGCATGGGGAAGAACGTGCGCGGTGCTACCATTTCCCACTCGGCAAAACGGATCGGCTTGTTTTGGTTATTGCTGGTCTTGTTGAGCGGAACTGCGCTGTGGGTAGCCAGGCCGGTGGATGGTAAACAAGCTGCCATGCTCATTATTCTATTTGTCATGTTTGGCTGGATGGCGATGGGTTTGCTGCTGTCCTTCTACCCCATTTGGGGGGGGTTATCCCTCACGGCTTTGGCGCTGATCGGATACTTCTTCCTGCCTGATTATTTCTACCTGGGGATGGCCATCCTGGGCGGCGGTGGGATGATCGTCATGGGATTGTACATTCGCTACCGGTGGTAAATCCATGGCCGAGCTAAACGAGATCATACACCAGCCGGTGCGCCTGCGGGCGATGGCTGCCCTGGTGACCCTGGCGCCGGACGAAGAAGTGGACTTTTCATACTTACGGAGCCTGCTGGGTGTTACCGACGGGAACCTGGGCGCGCATCTGCACAAATTGGAAGAGGCCGGTTATATCGCATCCAACAAAATCTTTGTTGATCGCAAGCCGCGCACCTACATCTCTGCAACGGCGAGCGGCCGGAAAGTTTTCAGCGAACACGTGGCCGCGCTCGAATTAATCTTGAAGGGAAAATGAGGTGAAAATGAAACTAGCCGTGCAAGTCGACCGGTTGAGGAAAACTTACGGCGCTACCATCGCCGTGGACGAGATTTCCTTTGAAGTGCAGGAAGGCGAGATTTTCGGGATGGTTGGCCCCAATGGAGCCGGCAAAACGACCACCATTGAATGTCTGGAGGGCTTGCGGTCACCCGATAGTGGTTCTGTGAGGGTTCTGGGGCTGGATCCGCAGCGAGAAAGCCACGCCCTGCGCACCTGCACCGGCATGCAACTGCAGCAGTCCAACCTGCCGGAGCGGATGAAGGTCTGGGAAGCACTGGACTTGTACGGTTCGTTCTACCCCAAAGCCGCTGATTGGGAAGAATTGCTACTTCAATTGGGATTAAGCGAGAAGCGGAATACCCCCTTTTCTAAACTCTCCGGTGGGCAGAAACAGCGCCTGTTCATCGCCCTGGCGCTCCTCCCCGATCCGCAGTTAATCTTCCTGGACGAATTAACCACGGGGCTAGACCCGCAAGCGCGGCACGCCATCTGGGACCTGGTGCGGGAGGTTCGCTCAAAAGGCAAAACCATCCTGATGACCACCCATTTTATGGAAGAAGCGGAGCGCCTGTGTGATCGCGTCGCCATTTTGGATCACGGGCGAATCGTTGCACTCGACTCCCCAGAGGCCCTGATCAGCAGCCTGGGAAGCGAGGAGCGGGTCGTCTTCAACGTGGATGGGGCTTTGCCCACAACGTTCGAACAGGCCCTTTCTGGAGCAGGCAGGTTGGAAGTTCAAGGAGATCGGGTGATCGTTCACCGCAGCGAAACCCTCCAGACGCCGCTGGTCAGTGAGGTGGTCAACTCGATAGCCAAATGCGGGATCAAGTTCCACGGGCTGCGCACCGAACAGCCGACGCTGGAAGATGTCTTTTTACAACTGACCGGTCAGAAGATGAGAGAGTGAGGCGCCAGATGAAGAGCCTTTTGAAGATGACGTGGATGGAAGCCAAGCTGTTCTTCCGGGAACC
>JAQTMA010000043.1:4561-9769 GCA_028714615.1 Anaerolineaceae bacterium
TTCCGCTGGGAATGAACCGCATTACTCCCACGCAAATCCGACCGCCTGGAGAAAGGCGCGCGCGATGACCATGTGTCCCGCCAGGGTGGGATGCACGCGGTCGGCGGATAAGTCCAGCGGATGGAGATGCTGTAACACCGCGTCAAAAGCCGCCTGCGTATCCACCAGGAGCGCGCGATAAGTTACCGCGAATTGCCGCACCACTGCTCCATACTGATCCATCATCGCGCGCATGCCATCTGCCCGATTGGGTTCGAGGACGTACGGCGTCATCAAAACCAGCCCTTTCAGCGCCGGTCGGGTGGTCTGCAATAACCCATCCAGGGTGCGTGAGTATTCCTCCAACGACACCTGGGAGTCCGGTTGCAGAGGGGTATCGAAGTGCCGCCATACATCGTTTATTCCAATGAAGATGGACAACCAATCGGGTTGTAAATCCAATACATCCGATTGCCAGCGCCCCTGCAAATCGCGAACGGTGTTCCCGGAAATGCCCATATTGACCACCCGGATCCCGTGAGCCGGGTAACGGGCCATCAATAACCCGTCCACGAGACTCACATAACCATTCCCCAGGGCGCCAAATGAACCTTCTCCTACCGGACGGGCGCGGTCGCAATCTGTGATCGAGTCGCCAATCATTACGAATTTTTGGTTGGGCTGGACATTCATATGCTTTTCTCGTTAGTAGATAAAGGATTCTTAGTGAGTGCGATCAGGTTGCCATAATTTAAAGAGTGAACATTGGGCATCGTGCTTGCGTGACTCCTCCACTGCTTCCTCCAGCGATCGCTTTTCTGCAAGAAAGTAATACAGGTGAATAGCAAATAGCAGGGCAGCATTCGCTTCCACGCCGGCGGTGGGTGCAACATAGGCTGTGCATCCACCACCCAGAAATGCACTGGCCAAAACTTCTGTTCCCGTCGCACATCCCAGGCTGACCACAATGTGACCGGGCAAGCGCACAATTTGCGCCAGTTCTTCTGCCTTTAGCGGATTCTGATAAGGGATGACGAACCCACCCTCATCACCATGACAAGAGAGAAGCATGAGGCGAAAGGTTGGGATATTGCCCCGCAGTATCTCCAGGAATTGAGGTCGAGAACCTACGCGGTGCATCTCGACGCGATAGTTGAAGCATTCCAGGACTTCCCGCAAAGTCATTCCTTCTAAATCTGAATAGGAGACCAAGACAATCGATACGGGTTCCTGGATTCTGAGAGGAAAGTCATCCTTTTCCGCTTCCATACCAAACCTCCTGGACGTGTCTTTTTCGCTCTGCCAGTTATGAACTTTGGGAAAGCTGCTTGCTAATCTTGATATTCTGGGTGGGAAGCGATGAACCGATCCAGCCGTTTTTGGGCTGTGGTCTGAACCTGCTGGCGAACGACCGGTGTCCATCCGAGCGTCCAGCCAATTGGACCGAGCGCCATGCGGGCCCACCGCCAGAAATCAAACTGGTCTCGGTGCTGGATGATCGCCCCGCTTTGGAAAACAAAAGATGCCTCAACGATGTTGTGTACCTTTCGCCCGGTGGCTGAAAAAGTATAGCGCGCTTCCCAGTGGGCCTTACCTTGCTGGTCGTCCGCTTCGATAGCGCGGTAACTGATTTCCAGATCATTACCGGCCTCGCAGAGCATGCGCCACATCGCGCCAACTCGTTTGCCGGTGAGGGTGAAGACAGCATCCGAGAACTGAATCGCTGGCGAGTAGCAGGCAATCATACCGGCATATTGATGTTGGCTGAAGCTGCTGTAAAACTGTTCAATAACCTTGCTATTTGGGTGCATACCTTTCTCCTTTAGAGCCTGTTCAACAGCAGGGCAACAACCCCCTGGCCAAGGGGGAGAATCCGATTGCCCGGATAAATCACATAACCCGACAGGGCATTTTCCTAAAAGTCGCGTTGGAAGGGATGGAGTTCCTTTGCCATATCTGGGTGGGGTGTTTTAGATAATTTGATTTCGATGGGGATCAGTCCGGATTGCGTTTCGATGACCAGGTCCACTTCCGAACCTGCCACAATACGCCAATGATTCAGCATAGATTCTTCTCCTCGGTGCAGGAACGTTTTGAATAGATCGACAACAATCCCATAGAAGTTTGGGGGGGCAGGCTGGATGTTTGCGGTTTTTCCCACGGGAAATAACTTTCGGTCATCCTGTCTCCACCTGTTATTTTGCAGTTATACTGCAAAATAACACTTTCGTCCAAGCTCTTCTGTTGTGAAAATATTTCCCTGTTTGATGAACCTGGTGACTTATTCTCACTCTCCCCACCCGCCCAACCAACCCGCGATGGGTTGTGCAATCGCTCCGGCAGAAGACATCGCACTCCCCATTCTGGATAGCCCAAATCTATTGACAAGAATCGTGAAACCTTGTAAGATATATCTTGTATACAAGATATATCTTACAAGGAGCAGTCCATGACAAAACCACCTGAGGGTAAACGTTTTTACGGTGCGATCACCGTTAGCGATCGAGGGCAAATTGTCATCCCGGCGGATGCCAGGCGTGATTTCAATATTCTCGTCGGCGATAAATTGCTTGTGCTGGGCGACCTTGAACAAGGACTGGCTTTGATCAAAGCCTCCACACTCCTTGAAAAGCAGCCGGGGCTCTTGGCAATCCTGGAGGCAAACATCGACTCTTCAAACACAGAGAAAAAGGAGTAATTCAGCGATGGAAGTTCTTTCTGTAAAAGATCTAACGAAAGCGTATGAGAAATTTCAATTAAAAAATGTCTCCTTTTCAGTGGAACAAGGAAGAATTATGGGCTTTATCGGAAGAAATGGGGCCGGAAAGACAACGACGATGAAGTCTATCCTCAACCTGGTTCACCCGGATAGCGGATCAATCCAATTCTTTGGCATGGGTATGAAGGACCATGAATTTGAAATCAAGCAACGGATTTCATTTATTTTCGGAGCAGAACACTTTTATTCTCAAAGTAAAATAAAAACTATCACGGGTGTTTACCAAAGATTCTATAAAACCTGGGATGAAGCTGTTTATCAGGCTTACCTTTCTCGTTTTGAGTTGGACCCTGGTAAAAAGATTAAGCAGCTTTCACAAGGGATGCGCATTAAATATGATCTGGCGCTTGCTCTATCTCACCATGCCGAGTTGTTTATTTTGGATGAACCAACCAGTGGGTTGGATCCGGTTTCTCGCGATGAGCTGCTGAATATTTTTGAGGAACTTGTGGATCACGAAGGAGCCAGCATTTTCTTTTCCACGCATATCACTTCTGATTTGGATAAGAATGCAGATGATATTACCTATATCAAAGATGGTGAGATTGTAGCCAGCCAGGAGAAAGACTCCTTTGTCGATTCCTATCGAATGGTGGAAGCAGCCACAGCCTTGTTACCCGAACCGCAAAGACAGAAGATTATTGGATATCATGAGCGAAAAGGAGAATTTTCAGGGCTTCTGCGAAAAGACGATACGGAGAATTTCAAAGGTCTACATATATCACCGGCTGACTTGGAATCCATCATGGTTTACACCGAAAGAAGGTAAGCAGATGAAGAACTTATTGTACAAAGAATTCAAGTTGTCGGTTCACACGACCTGTTATATTTTTCTTCTCACGGCAGCTATGCTTTTAATTCCCAATTACCCGTACTACGTCGCCTTCTTCTATCAAACGTTGGGAATATTCTTTATATTTCTTAGCGGAAATGCCACAAACGACATCTTCTTCACAACTTTGTTGCCGATTCGAAAAAAGGATGCAGTTAAAGCCCGGTTTGAGACCGTCATCCTCCTCGAGCTTCTGCAAATCATCGTAGCCGTTCCATTCATAATCCTGCGCAACATGATTCTTCCAGCAGAGAATCTGGCTGGAATGGAAGCAAATATTGCGCTCATTGGGCTGGTTTTTATCATGTTCGGAATTTTTAATAGTGTGTTTTTGCCAATGTTCTATAAATCAGCCTACCAGACCGGCATTCCCTACCTGATTTCTTGCGCCGCGATGGCCATATTTCTTGTGATCGCCGAGGTTGTCATTCAACTGAATCCAGCCTGGAAAGAAGCATTGGACACCACAAATATGGCTTATTTTCCACAACAGTTCGTGGTCTTTCTTGTAGGGATACTTGTTTTTGCGTTGTTTACCGCCATAGCCTATGCAAAGTCTGCTAAGGAATTTGAAAAATTGGATTTGTAATTCTTTCGATAAACTGGAGGGGGATGCTCGATTACGAGCTTACGGCTTCCAGGCCGGGTTCCAGTCCGGGCCAAAGCCGTCCGCAATCCACGTCCGGTAGGCGCCTGCCGTGTCGGTGACCGTCACACCGGGCTGTTCCCCGGCGCAAAACCGGAAGAGCAAAATGCGCTTGCCGTCCGGCGATCCCTTCGGTACGCCCTCAATACAGTCCGGCGCGCTCGCCAGGCTTAGATCGCGCTCGGGTTTCTGTGCATACCAAGCATCGCTCTCTAGCGCGTAGAGCTTGCGCACAGTTCCTCCGGGGATCCCCGGAGGCGTGGCGGGAAATCCGCGTGAGGAGTAGATCGTGGCGCCATCCGCCGAGAAGCCCGGGTCGGCATCGCCGTTTTGCTCCATGCCGGTGGGGGTGCAGTTCGGGCCGCCGTCGGTGACCTGCGTGCGCTGCGCGCCGTCGGGGCGCACCTTGTCGAGCCTTGTTTTGAAGCAGGAGTTGTTCGCGTCATTCTCAGCCACCACGAAGAGCATCCAATCCTGGCTCGACCAGGCGATATCGCCCCATTCGTAATCGAGCCTGTCGCCGGATGGATGGCCGATCTCGTGTGCGTCCGAGCCGTCGGCGTTCATCACCCATAGTGCGTGGCGGCCTGGCCCGGGTGTGTTGTCACGCGTGGAGAGAAAGGCGATCTTCGATCCGTCCGGGGACCAGACCGGGTAGCTGTCTTTGCCGGTATCGGTGAGGTCGCGGGTGGATGCGGTGGCGAAGTCGTAAACGGTCACCCGGCTGTGTGCGCCTTGGACGCCGTATCCGCCGCTGGTAAAGCGCGTATACAACAATCGCGTCCCATCGGGCGAGAAGTGCGGTAAAAATTCTTGCTCCTGGTTGTGGGTGAGCTGCTTGCGCCCGGAACCGTCGAGGTTCATGACCACGAGTTCCCACGCCTCGGGGCTGCCTCCCGGTCCGGGAACTTTTTGATCGCCCACAGAGGCCATGAAAACGATCTGCGCCGGCGAGGCGACTGTACCCCAGCG
>JAQTMA010000043.1:9869-23326 GCA_028714615.1 Anaerolineaceae bacterium
CAGCTTGAATGCTTCAGTCTCCACGGGTGTAGGCCGGCCGGCGAAGATGTAGGCTGCCCACGTTCCGAACCAGACGAGGGTCAATCCGACCGCAACGAATAGAAGATAGCCGCCGATGATCCGCACTGGGGTCTTCGCGCTGAAACCGGTGGCCACCTGAACTGCATCCGTGCGCGATAAAACAAGGATCAAGGTGATCACCGATAGGACCAGAAGGATGACGTACAGCGGGAAGAACACGTTCAACGATGCCCCCAACAGGTAATAAGCGTAGTTGTATGCGCCGTAACCGAGCACGCCGAGCCAAATCAGCAGGCCTCTCAAAGAGTCGCGCCTAACGAATATAAGGACTGCGATCAGCAGCGGTACAACCAGCAGAAGAGTGACCAGGTCGTTTCCGAACCAGGTAGCCCGGATCCATTCCGCATCCCGGTACTGACCGTCGAAGACCCGCCCGAGCAGGGACTGCGCGGCCATGAGCGCCGCGAGCCACACCGAAAGGATGTAGGGCGTCTTCAGGGTAGATTTCATAATTTGACTCCTGATTCAATGCAGGCTCATTGGGAATTGCCGGGATGCTTTTCGGAATGGGCAATGGTTTCGATTAATTTCAATTCCAAGAGCGATTGGAGAAACGCCAGGGTCGATTCTGCGCCTTGATTCTCGTTTGCCCGGTCGGGATGCAGTCCATCCCGGCAACCGCCCGTCGTTGGGTCATAGACCTGCAGGTGCAGGTCATTGCGCCCCAGGAACCATTCGAACGTGTTCCGGGCTTCCTTGTACCAGCGTTTATCCCCGGTGATCCGGTTTGCTTCAAGGCAGGCCGAGACCATCGCCTGGGCTTCCACCGGTTGTTGGTCAAAGCGCGCCCGTTCACCCCCTTGTGAATAAAAACCGTTGGAGCCGATCGGGACGAAATGTTTCCCTTTGGTGTCCGCGTGCTGTACTTCGGCCAGCCAGGTCAGCGACTCCATTCCGGCTGCCGCCATGCTGGGGTTTTGCATCGACTGGCCGCACGTCAGCAAGGCTTGTGATAGGACCGCATTGCAGTAGGTCAGCTTATTCTCGAACCAGCGCCATTCATCCACGCGGTTGTTCTGGTATAGATCCAGTAATCTCCCGGCCAATTCTTCTTGCACCTGTCCTACCCGCCGGTCGCCGGCGAAGCGTTCGAAATACTCATGTATACCGATCAATGTAAAGGCCCAGGCGCGCGGGCTGCTCGTTTCGAGAATGGCCAACAGGGATTGCTGAAACACCCGTCCCGCCATGTTTTGCAGCGTTGGCAAGTTTGATCGTCCCAGCACCATGCCCAATGCCCACAACGCACGGCCATGACTGTCTTCCGAGCCGGTCTCTTCCAGCCAATTGCGCTCATAATCCATAAAGTTGCGAAAACGGCGCGTCTCCAGGTTGAACGCATACCAGGTAAAGGCCAGGTAACGAGTGGCTAACCTGGCCGCCTCGGTACTGCCCAATTCTTCGAGCAGCACACTGACAATCAAGGCGCGAGCGTTATCATCGGTGGTATACCCCTCTCGATAGTTGGGTACCGTGAAAATGGCGTGCTGCAGGATACCGGTGCCATCGGTCATGGTGTGCAGGTGATCCAACTTGAGCGGGGGCAGGTCCCCGTCGCTTTTATCCAGGGGTTTGACCGCAAACTCGGCCTGTGCAAATTGGCGGCGCTCGGCGCGGGCCCGTTCGAAACTCTGCATATAACGACGGGCTACCTGCGGCCAGATCATATCCCGGCCAAACACATAGGCGCGCTTACGCATGGCGTGCCGCTTTGACTCATTGTCCAGCAGGTCAATGACCTGTTCGGCCAGCGCCTGCGGGTTTCTAAAGGGCACCAGCGCCCCGCGCTCTTCAGCCAGGATTTCCTCGGCGTACCAATACGGTGTGGAAATGACCGCCTTGCCTGCTCCCACGGTGTAAGCCAGCGTACCGGAAGTGATCTGCGCCGCGTCCAGATAGGGTGTGATGTAGATATCCGCCACGCTGATGAACTGGTTCAGCTCATCCAGGTCCACGAAACGGTTGTAGAAGATCACGTTGGCTTCCACACCCTTCTCGTGCGCCAGCCATTGCAGCGACAGCCGGTAAGTCTCCCCTTCATCGCGCAGGATGTGCAGGTGGGTTGCACCGACCACGATGAAGACCACGTTCGGGTGTTTTTCCAAAATCGCAGGCAGGGCATTAATCACATTTTCGATGCCCTTGCTGGGTGAAAGCAGGCCGAAGCTCAACAGGACGCTTTTGCCTTCCACGCCAAACAAATCCTTGTTAAAGCTCGGGTCGATAAAGGGCACGTCGGGAATACCGTGCGGGATCAGATCGATCTTTTCCGCCGGGACTTGATAGACTTCCTGCAGGAATTCAACCCCACGTTCGCTCATCACCACCACCCGGTCCGATAGAGACGTGATCTCTTCGAGTACCCGGCGCTGGTCAGCATTGGGATTGCGCAGAATCGTGTGCAGGGTGGTGACGATGGGCATGCGCAGCTCACGCAGCAGCGTCAGGATATATCTGCCCACCCGCCCACCATAAATGCCGTATTCGTGCTGCAAGGAGACGATATCCACATTATTGATATTCAGGTAATCTGCAGCGCGCCGGTAGGATTCGATGTCCTTCTCGGTCAGCTCGAAGCGCACACGGGGCGGATACTCGTAGCCGGCTTCGATATCATTGACCGGTATGGCAATGCAAGAGGTTTCTTTATACTCAGCGGCAATGGCTTCACATAGATCGGTAGTAAAAGTAGCAATGCCGCACTGCCTTGGCAAATAATTCCCGATAAAAGCCAGCCGTTTCAGGGTCGAAGGGCTCGTGTGGTTTTCCATGAATTCCACTTCCTTCCAGAGAGATTGATACCCCGGAGAAGGGCTCTATTCGGATTCACTCAATCACCATTTGAGAGTCGCTCATCTGTAAACGGAGACGGACCGATACCTGGCCATGTCCGATCCCCTCTTGAAGGGCTCTGGATTCCGCCCATATCGCGGTGGACGACTGGTTCCGGCTATAAATTTTTGCACCCACTTCCCGACCCCCAATTGCGAGGCTTTCTCCACGCCAACTCTACCACAATTGTACCAAATCCACGGCTTTATTGGCGGCTGGTTATCCAATAGCCGATTCTTGCCACGCCGTTCGGCGTGATGTGACTACTGGATATTGCAGCGATGGGCAGCCGGTTTTTTGGCCACATGACTCCTATACCTGCCGTTAGCTCATATACCAACCGCCGTTCACGTTTATGGTTTGACCGGTAATGTATCCATTGCGAGCCAGCATTACCACCACCTCGGCGACTTCCTCAGGTGTGCCGAAACGCCCTACGGGAATCCGCTCCGGTCGTGCTTGCGCATTTTCGGCCAGCATCCCCGTTTCGATCAAGGCCGGGGCAACGGCATTTACTGTGATCCCTTCATTGCTTAATAGCGACGCATAAGCGTGTGTCAGACCCAAAACACCCGCTTTCGACGCTGCGTAATGCGGACCGACGATGCCGCCCAACTGGCTTGCTATGGATGATATATTTATGATACGACCCCATTTCCCGGGGCGCATGTAAGGCAGTGCGGCCTGTGTGACGAGAAATACGGACTTCAGGTTGATGTTCATGATCTCATCCCAATCTTTTTCCGTAATCTTATCCAAGGCTTGGGGACGGGCAATCCCCGCGTTGTTAACGAGGATATTGACCGAACCCAGTGTTTCTGCGACGAACCGAAACATCCGAGAGACATCGTCAGTTAATGACACGTCGGCTTGCACGATTGCACAACGACGACCACGACTTTCTATCTTGAAACGAACCTGCTCGGCTTCGCTCTCCCGGTTGTAATAGTTCAAGGCGATGTCTGCGCC
Organism: Anaerolineaceae bacterium; assembly: GCA_028714615.1. The sequence goes on from JAQTMA010000043.1 coordinate 13,752, forward strand.
CGCTTCTGCAAGCGCCAGGGCGGCGGCGCGTCCGATGCCGCGACTGCCGCCGGTGACAAGTGCGACTTTGCCAGCCAACTCGCTGGTCGCCCCTCTCAAATTATTTTCAATGTTGGTCATAGTTAGGTTGCTCCAAGCAGCAATTCTTCTGCACTTGACGGGTGGAGATGGTCTGTTCTGCCTACGAAATAGCGTTGGGTCAGTTCATTACGCGAAATGTTGGGCGGCAGAGTGGACAGAGAAGTATCGGGCCAGGAATGCGTTCGAGGACTAAACCTGGTAACGCAACAAAACCACTCCATTTCGAAACGCCCTTTCTTCTACGAGTCGTAGATTGGTCTTGTCTACCTGTTTGAAGAGTGACCTACCCTCACCGAGAATGGTCGGCACAAGAACGAGGGCGTATTCATCAATCATCCCGAGATTGGCAAGCTGCTGGACGATGGTGCCGCTACCTAGAATGGTGATATCTTCCTTTCTCTTCAGAGTCTGTATTTCGTCCAGGTTTATCTGGCGGAAGATTCTGGTGTTCTTCCAGTTGGGCTCGTCTTCAGCACTCTTGAGCCTTTTTGAAAAGACGATCTTTGGGCTGTTATTCATTACCTCAGCCATACCTGGATCCATTTCCATCGCGGCAGGTGAGGGCCACCAGCTCTTCATCATTTCATAGGTTGTGTGACCGAACATGAGTGTATTGTGGGATTGGTCGGCATGTTCCTGAGCATATCGATTCCACTCATCGTCATGGACCGCTTGAAACCAATCGATTTCGCCATTGGGTCCAGAAAAGAAGCCGTCGATGGTCATGTGGTTAAATACGGATATCTTTTTCATGTTTACATATCTCCCCATTTGCTATTGCGAGATGAGCACTTCGTAACGCGGACGAGGTTGCATTGCACTGTAGAGCAGATTACCGACGTTGGAGATCGACAAGCAAAGACGATTATGCTTGCGTTTGAGAGTTTTAGCCCTAAGGGCCATCCCATCTCATACAAACCGGCGACTAGCAGATATATCCAAGCCATCTGCCATGATTGTATAAGAGACCACACCCTCGGTCAACAACCTTGACGATTGCCACCCCCCCCAAAAAATAATTCCTCAACCAAATTTGGGATGCGCAATGAGCCGAAAACATATGGACAGGGAAGATAGGATTGTATCCTTGTAATACCCTTAATCGAACAAGCTCCCCGATTTTTCGGCCAGGCTGGCCAGGGGTATCACACGGATTTTATTGGATAACGGATAGGGGATTGGGCCAGGATAAAGCACCAGCAGTTCAGATAATTCGAGATCGGTGAGTGCAGTGCGCATCGTAGCAGTCAACCGAGGAGCGTCTACCCGTTTGCATTCCACCCCAATACGCCGACCATTTTTAATTAGGAGTAAGTCCAGTTCCGCACCGGAATGAGTTGCCCAAAAATAGGCTTCGTCGGGTCGGGCCAATTTAATGGTTTCTTCAATCGCAAATCCCTCCCAGGAAGCTCCGCTGCATGGGTGAAGGTACAGTTCTTGTTCTGTGCGAATGCCAAGCAGGTAATGCAGTAAACCGGTATCGCGTAGATAGACTTTGGGAGATTTGACCTGCCGTTTACCCAGATTGGCATACCAGGGTTGCAGAAGCCGCACCATGAATAGATCTTGCAGCAAATCAATGTAACGGCGAGCTGTACTTTCGCCCACATTTAACACCCGGGCTGCTTCAGCAGCATTCCAGATTTGCCCGTGATAGTGAGCCAGCAGACTCCAAAAACGGAATAAGCTGGTGGGTGGAATATTGAAACCAAACTGAGGAATATCACGTTCCAGAAAAGTACGGGCGAAATCTCTACGCCACTCCAGGCTGGCTTCATCGTTAGGAGCTGTTAACGACAAGGGAAAACCACCTCGCCGCCAGAGCAGATTCTGGGATTCCTTGCCGACCTCTGCCAAACTGAAACCGCTCATGGTGATCACTGAGATGCGCCCCGCCAACGACTCAGAGGATTGTCGCAGCAAATCTGGCGAGGCGCTGCCGAGAATCAGGAAGCGAGCTGGCAGAGGTGTTCGGTCAGCCAACACACGTAAAATTGGGAATAACCACGAAATTCCACCATGCGACGGTGGAATTTCGTGGTAATCACGTCAAGAGCAACTTTGCAGCCGTACAGATTCGTTCAATATTTGGCAATACCTGATCTTCCAGCCTTCGGGCGTATGGGATGGTCGTTTGCGTGCAGACCCGTGCATATTTGACCCGAATTCCCGCCTCCAGCACGACAGCCGCAAGTTCCCCAGAGAGACCGAAGTTTTCATAATCTTCGTCTATCACCAGCAAACGACCTGTCTGAGAAACCGTTTCACATAACGCCGCTTTGTCGAGCGGTGAGACAGTTCTCAAATCCAGTACTGCCGCGGAGACCCCTGCTTTTTCCAGGGCTTCTGATGCTTCAAGAGCACGGTGTACTCCAACCCCAACACTGACCAGGGTCACATCAGTACCTTCACGACTAAACACGGCTTTGCCAATGGGAAGTGGTTTCCATCGATGGGGTATAGGGCCGCGCGTCCCCTTGGCAGGAACATCATATTGGACATTTCGCCGCCCCCCTGAACCCATGAATTCAAGATTCGTTTCAGACAACAATTTATGTTCAAGGAAAATGACTGGCCCATCCTGTTGCAAGGCTGCCAGCATCAATCCCCCTGCATCAGCAGGTGTAGAAGGAACGATGACCACCAGGCCAGGGATATGCGCGAGCCAGCCCCAAAGCGATTGCTCATGCTGTCCACCATCACCGTAGCCACCCCCGCAAGGAGCACGCACAACGACCGGTGCTGTCCATTTGCCCCCGGAAAAAACCTCCAGTTTCGCTGCTTGATTGAGCAGAGCATCCATAGCAACGCCAAGAAAATCAACCATGTAGAGTTCAACAACCGGACGTAAACCGGCCATCGCGGCCGCCACGCCTGCTCCCAGAAAAGCGCTCTCGCTGATGGGTGTGCCCCTGACCCGTTTTGGACCAAAACGAACAAGCAAATTGCGTCGCAACATCGGGACATCCTCACCGAAGAGAATAATCCGATTGTCATCACCCATCGCCTGGGCGAGTGCATCATCGATGGCTTCGGTGAAATTCATGCTCCTCATGCAACTGCCTCACGCAGGGCAGTGACAAAGGCGGTCGATATTTCAGCCTCGATACGGTTATCCAATTCCTTCAATCGCTCCGGATTCGACATCAGGACAGTCTGTACCCGTATGATCGGATCATTGGAAGAAGATCGGCGCGGGTCGCGAAAGGTTGCCAGGATGGCGGAAAAGAGAAGCCGCTCTCCTGCCAGGCGCTCCCGCAGCGATCCGCCGCCTGGACGCAGAAAGGATCGGATGAGAGGTCCTGCAATACCCGGTAGCTCTTGCAGCGGATTCCGAGTCAGGCGGAGAAGGGCCAGGCCCAGGAAGTGACCCTCGAGATGAACACAATGCGCGTGGAGGAAAGTTGGTCCATTTCCGGAGCGTGCCCGATCAATGGCTTGATGGGCTGCCACCCAAACCTGTTCGACGTCGAGGCCATCCACCTCGATGTAATAGGATCCCAGCCCGCGTACCCTTTCACCCATAATTCCCCTGGATGAATCGCCGGGTGTTGTGGTGATTGCCCAGCCATCGTCTTTACATACGAATAAAACAGGTAACTTCCAAATAGCAGCCAGGTTGATAGATTCCATCAACATGCCCTGGTTCAACGCTCCCTCGCCAAAAAAGCATACAGCAATTGCCCCGGGATTCAGGTATTGGGCTGCCAGGGCAAACCCGATTGCGGTTGGTCCCTCTGACCCCACGATTCCCGAACTGGCTGCCAGATGCTCTTTTGAGAACAGGTGCATGTGACCGCCCCGGCCGCCGCACAGCCCATCATGGTAGCCAAGCATCTCGCGGAGCAGTAAGACGGGATCGACCCCGCGCAGGAGAAAGGCAGCGCTGCCGCGATGATCCAAAGCCATCGCATCGCCTGAGCGTAATTGAGACACGACCCCAGCAATGATCGCTTCTTCTCCGGTTCCCATATGCATCTCACCGGAAATCAAGCCATCTTTCCACAGATGAGCAACCGCTTCCTCGAACAGGCGGCTTTTTTTCATAAGCGCATAGAGAGACCACAGATCGGTTAGCATGTCCGTAGGAAATTTTGGCCGCTTCTACAAAAAAAAGAAAACGAAGTGCGCACTTTTCACCAGTATATCATTGCAGGCTGTCAACCATAAAATCTTATGGCGGGCGTGATTGGCCGGTTGCACGATACCCTATTGACAATCTTGGCCAGGGTTATGCTTTGGGAGCTGGCGTATTGGAACTTTCTGAAGCTCTGAGTGCAGCAAACGATTTTTCCAGTAAGTCGCCTGCCTGTTGACTTTCAACCGGTTTTGATATGAGAAAGCCCTGTACATACTCGCAGCTCATTGCCTTGAGTCTGGAAAGCTGATCGTCTGTCTCTACTCCTTCCGCAATTACCTTCATCCCGAGACCGTGGGCCAGCGCCAGGATGGTCTGGACGATCTCTGAACCGCTGCCTTTGATTCCTAAGCGGTTGATGAAGGTGCGATCGATCTTGAGTGTGTCGATTGGCAGAGTGTGCAGGTAACCCAGCGATGAATATCCCGTGCCAAAATCATCAATTTGCACCTGGATACCCAAATCACGTAACCTGGTAAGGATGGTCGATATGTACGCGGAGTCTTCAACGATCAAACTTTCCGTTAATTCCAATTTCAAGCTGCTGGCATCCAATTGGTATTTTTGCAGAGTTTCGACAATCCTGTCAACCAGGTCCATTTCAGCGCATTGCCTGGTCGACAAGTTTACATTCATGGTCAACGGCGGTTCTGCAGCATACTGCACCTGCCAGGCGTGAATCTGGCGGCAGGCCTCGTCTAGAACCCAGTAACCAATCGGGACGATGAGTCCCATTTCTTCAGCGATTGGGATGAACTCACCCGGCGGGGTGAGGCCTCGTGTTGGGTGCTGCCAGCGCACCAACGCCTCAAACCCAACGATTCGATTGGCCTTCAGGTCAATGATAGGCTGGTAGTGAACGATGAACTCCTGTTTTCCCAAAGCTTTCCGCAGGTCAGTCTCCAGCTCAATGCGGGTCATCACCCCTTGCAGCATCGCCGGATCGAAAACTTCATAGCGACCTCGACCTTGCTTCTTGGCATGATACATGGCAATATCGGCATCGCGCAGGATATCCTCGGGGCGCTCATAGCGAGCCTCCCCCAGCACGATGCCCATGCTGATGGAGATAAACGTCTTGTACCCTCCCAATTCAGCAGGTAATGCCAGTTCGTGCAGGATGCGATCCGCAACCCGAATGCAACCTGTGGCATCTACCAATTCTTCAAGCAATAAAACAAACTCGTCGCCCCCCAGACGTGCGACCGTATCTTCGCTGCGTACACAGGCTTCCAATCGGCGTGCACTTTCGATCAGCAGCAAATCCCCAATATTGTGGCCCAGGCTGTCATTCACCACCTTGAAGCGATCCAAATCTATAAAGATAACGGCAAACGCATAATTCTTATGCCGCCTGGCGCGTTCCATTACATGGGTCAGTCGATCCATTAATAAAACCCGATTGGGCAAATTCGTCAGTGGATCATGTACAGCGGTATAAGCCAGTTGTTCTTCCATGCGCTTCCGTTCAATGAGCTCGACCTGTAGCTGCTGGTTGGCCTGGCCGAGCTGCCCCGTACGTTCAACAACCTGCTCTTCCAGCGTAGAAGTCATAACCTGGAGACGGTCGATCATATGGTTCAAATAGATATTCAGCTCGCCAAACTCGTCTGAGGAGGAGACCTCGATGCGCTGGCTGAGATCGCCGGTTTCGACTTCTCTAAACAGTGCGATCATCTTCCGAAATGGGGTAGAGAAATAAGGTACGAGCCAGAAAGAGATGAACACCCCCACAACAATCGCACCAACACCCGCATTCACAATTGCCCACAAGGCAGTTGTCTCGAGTTGTGGGGAGCGAGTGATATCCGCAAAAATCAGATTCACTTGTCGGTAGGCGGTGGGGACGGTCAGAAGCAGGCCGATCATCACCAACCCCAAGATGGCGAACGACAATTTCGCCCATAAACGCATCCCTTTCATACCGACAAGTTGTGTTTCAAACTCTTTGGGGAGTAAAGCCTGGATGACTGGCTTGAGCCATTGATCGAGCGTCAGGCTACCGATGATAAAGTTGACCAGGCCGGCTGCCAGCGCCGCCAGGCCGAGGTAAACGGTTTGCGAAATGCTGAGATGCAGACCGAAATAACCAAATGCCAACGTAGGCGCCTGTACGAATAAAATGAGTTCTACGAATTCTAAGAAGATATACCGCTTGGAAACAGAATTCGCTTGCATCCAGGCCCGTTTTTCTTGCTTGGGGTCGGTGTTGACTGCCTCAGGTTGGCCGAGTTTCGACAGGCGTGAGATTAAATCTCGATTCAACCGATAGATCTGTACAAGGAGAAGGACGTTCCTGAATAATAGAGCGATGCCGCCGAAAATCAGCAGGCCGGTGGCCTGGGATATGCTAAATCCGGCGTTATCTTGGGCGGGCAGGGCGGTTAGCAAAATCAGCATAGAGGTATTGACCAGTTGCATGACCAGCAGCGTCAGGAGTATATACCGCCCGCCTGTGCGATGGAGAAGCTTTTCAAGGAAAGAAGGAGAACCAGTTTTGTTCATATCTTGTACACTAATTATACACATCCCCTCATCATTTCAATCAAAAGATGCCCCGCGTGCTTCGCGATATAGGATCATCGTGTTTTGCTATGACCATTCGAATCCTGATTGCCGACGATCACCCTCTAATTCGCTCTGGGGTGCACGATGCACTGGACATCCATCCAGATATAGAAGTCATCGGAGAAGCGATCGATGGGGATCAGGCGCTGCAGATGACGGAAAAACTGCACCCGGACGTCTTGCTGCTGGATATCCACGTGCCGGGGATGAAGACCCTCCCGATCCTATCCAGACTGAAGCGCACAGTTCCGGAAACCCGGGTGATCATCCTCACCGCCTGTGACGATGCCTCTACAGTGTTGGGAATGCTGAAGGCGGGGGTAAATGGGTATTTTGTGAAGGACGAAGATCCCCAGGTCTTGGTAGAGGCGATTCAAGCTGTCATGCGGGGGAAGAGCTGGTTGAGCCCGACGGTTGCTGGTATTGCTGAGCGGTTCGGTGCTATGGGCTGCATGCAATGCACTACTCATGGCAGGCCCCGATACAGCCACCGGCACCCCGACAGGAGTTCCAGATGCCTGGGCGACCGCCCGCGCGGCACTCCCGGGCGATATATCCGTTTTCATGCCCACCAGCCTGCCGGCGCGTTTCGGACCAGCGGAGCTGTTCGAGGCGCGGAAAGATGACCAACTTGGCTGGATGTACACCATTGCGTATACCGCGCAAGATCAGGATGAACGCGAATACATCGTGTTCATTCATAACATAGGCAAGGGCGCATGGGGGAATGCGCCTCGCCCGGATACCCCCGAATCCATCACCATGGATGGCACGAACGGACAGTTGAACTAACCTTCCTCCGAAAGCACCTCCGGTAACGCAGAATACGTCGTGACCTGGCAACAGCAGGGCCGGAATTACGAAATCAAAGCATCTTCCTCACGGATGACCCGGGAAGAAATCCTACAGATCGTCGAAGGCCTGGTCGCTCTCCCGGTGTAGGCCGGCAATCCAGAGATATCGACCGGATTGCTTGCGATGTCGCAATCGGTTAACCTCATGGAAAAGTGGCTCATCCAGAGGATGGCAATCGGGGGTGTCAATATTCGAACGTACATTCGCCACCTGGAGAGCGGAGGCAAAAGCAAAGTGGTTAGAATATTAAGGTTCAGATTGTCTGGGTTTGCACCTCCTCGATCAGTTTGTTGCGTCCCTGAGAACGGTAACTTGGAAGGCGGGGTAAAAGTAACCCGCGTAGCAGCAGCCGGCGCCAGGAATGTGTTGCTTCCCATAGGAAAATTTCACCTGCCTGTCATATTGAAGAATCTCTGATTAAACTAGGCACAGTAGATGTGAGAGAGTCGAGCTACCGGCAGGCGTTGTCGGCAACGCGGGATTGGATTGCGGTTTACGCCATTGTGAATTAATCTTACTTTCACGCGATAGCTTGCTTTTCCTGCGTAGGCAAATTCGCTGGCTTGTAGATAAAAATAAGGAGAACAGCCCAAACCATGACCAGGATACTCAAGATTACAGCCTCCAAGCCCGCCCCTGCTTTCGATGACGTAACAAAGTTGAATGTACCGTGCCAGAGTACAACCGCCAAAAGAGACCCTTTCGTACTGTTATAAAGCCAGGTGAACACGATCGCAGCGCAGAGCAAACCGAAAAACCATCCAACGGCAATGTTTGGGTCAAACGCGTAGAAAAAAAGTGGTAAATGCCATAAGGCCCAGCACAAGCCTAATATTACCGTCGCGGATAAGGCATTCATTTTTTGCTGTAATCTAGGCAGGGCATATCCGCGCCAGCCAGTCTCTTCACCAACGCCAGATGTAAGAATCCAAAGAAAAAGAGCCCCAATACTTAAATTGGGAAGATAACTAACCTCCCCCAAAAGGCTAAAGTCAGCCCATGTTCCTTGAATAAATCGCTGGATAAGCACAATGATTAAGTAGCCCACCACTGGAGAAAATGCGACAATCCACCAGATTGGGCGCATATGCCAGTTAATCAATCGCTTGATAATATCGATAATGCCGGATTTCCCTTTGGTAGATCCCGTCATGATCAAAGCTGCCAACATCGGCCCATAAGAATAGAAATAATGCAAATAAAAAGGAATATGCCAGTTTACTTTCCCTTGAGCGATCAACGCCAGTGGGATGCCAATAGCCCATGATATGGCATATGCCAAAAGAAAGTATCCCAGAAGGGTATGTTTTTGAAACCACGACAGTTTTGTATTCATCACCTTATCCTCTTTTGGTTATGGTCTTACCACCTAACGGTTTGCATTCGCGAAGCATGGCAGGTGAGCGGGAGGGTACTCGACCTGGCGCAAGTAGCCTGCGCTGCAGCATAGCGATCTCTCGGCGGGTATTAGAAAAGGTCTCCTTCACAAGAAGATTATAGCTTTTTCCCAATAGCTCTCGAATGGGGTGTTATATCGACGCTTGCGCGCCCGGTTAGGGCCAGCCGTGGCCAGTGGCGAGATCAGTCCTCAGCTCCCCCGCTTTCATCACGAGCGCGCTGATCCTGGCCTCTTCGGCGGGAGGGCTGGCGGGCTGTCGGTAGACCCACGCGCTGCACCTGCGCAGGAATGCGAATCAGCAGGTGAAGATCGATAGCAACTTCTTGTTGCGCATCTCTTCGTCTGAAAGCACGAGCTCGCGAATGGCTTGCGGGAGTTGCTCGCGCTGCCACCGGCATTCGCGCTCTCCCGCCGCCATCGCCTCGGACGCAGGAGAGGCCTGGCGCACAGCCCTGATGGCGAATGCAGCGGCGCCCAGTTCGTGGTCGGCCATGTGTGCAGTTGCGACCGCGTGGCCCGAAGCGCGGGCAACCT
>JAQTMA010000044.1 GCA_028714615.1 Anaerolineaceae bacterium
CGGGGTGGGCACGCAGCAATTCCTGCATCCAGGATTCATTAAAAGCATTGCCGGAGGGATCGATCGGATCGAGCGGTTCTCAGGCAGAGTTGGCATTGATCAGGTAGGGATTTGATTTCATTCGGTTACCTCCAACCAATAATTAGGCAACGGTAAATAAACGGGGATTGCTGTTGATAAAATGTAAACAGAACGCGGTGCTTTTCTAGCGACCCTCATTATATCGAACTATTGGCCATGAGATGACATGCCGACTTTTCTATGGTTTGAACCGAATTGTTGCAAGAAAACCGAATACAATAGGCTAGACTGAATTCCAAACTCGTTCAATCAGAAGATCGGTAGTGGGGGTGAGGGTTGATGGGGGTATTGTGGATCTTGCTCCAAATGTATTTCTGCGATCCCACCAAGGCCAAAATTGAAGAAGTAGAACAAGCCTGATCCGTTTGACATCTGTTCATTACTGATTTAGACTTAGATCGGGTCCCCTCCCAATAAGTAGAATTTATCCTTCATTCTAATCATCTAAGGTAGCCTAGTGGATAAAGCGCCTAGTCCTGTTTACACCAGCAAAATTATTAAAGCTGGTGCGTTGATTGATGATACAAAAACAATGCTTGCCAACTGGGATAGCTCTCAGTCGCTTAAATCTAATTTAACTCGCTTACGCAATCAGAATATTTTTGGAAAAGCAACACGTTCTCGGGTTGATGACATCCTGACAATTTTTCGTCAACGGTATTTGGAAGATCCAGCGATGCTAAGAAGCCTGATTGTTCTGATGAGTAAACCAAGTCTCTCTGAAACTGTCAACCGGGTTCTTTTTTACTTATCTGCACAAAACGACCGTTTATTACATGATGCAGTTACAGATTTAGTAATTCAAAAAAGAGAGCAGGGTTTTGAAGAGATAAATCTCAAGGGGGTAATCGAGTGGATTAGGCAACTCGTCGTTTCTCATCTGACGACAACAGCATGGTCTGAGCAAACGATCCTTCGTTGTTCGCAGGAATTGCTCAGTACAATGCGAGATTTTGGGATCCTGGAAGGAGCAAACACAAAACGGATCGCTCCATTCTATCTACCGTTAGAAGCGTTTGCGTTAATCGCTCTTTATGAATATCCGAAACTGTCCTCAGGAGAACTGCTAATCTATTATCCAGAATGGAAATTATTCTTTCTTTCCGAAAATATAGTTGAGCGATTCTTGATGGAAGCCCACCAGCAGCATCTATTGGAATATTATGCGGCTGGTTCCGTCGTCCGACTTACTTTTCCAACAACCAACCTGGAGGATTACGCTCATGTTATCGCTCAAAGATCGTATTGAACTCCTTGAGAATGACCTTAAAGCAGATCCTCCTCGGATTAGTGTGTATCACGATCTGCCCTTTGCAATTTTGCGTTATGAACCACAAGAAGAATGGGTTATCCGAAAAGAAGCACGTTTATTGGCTACCCGGTTGAAGGCAGCTGGTAAACAAATCGTCTTTATCTCCCTAGCTAAATTGCTTTGGGATGCAATAGAGAATGCAGAAGGGTTAGAAGCAATCGTGGATCTAGAACGCAGGCAAGGCTTTGAACGAGCGCAGCGTCAAGTCACTACTTATTTTTCCGATCCTAATTGGTATTTACTGCCAGATATCTTAGCGATTGAAATGAATAAGCACGATGCTCGGAAGACCATCGTTTTTCTGACAAGAGCCGCGTCCTTCTCCCCAGCGATTTATCATTTGTCGAAGTTGTTAGACGAAATGCAGGGACGTACTAAAGTCCCTGCTATTTTGTTTTACCCAGGTTCTCTTGAAGGAACAACGGGGTTGCGGTTTATGGCTTTGAAGGACCGCGAATCTTTTGGTAATTACCGCGTCAAGATCTACGGTTAGAACTGAAGGGGAATGTTGCTATGATCATTCGTGACATTTTAGCCCGTGACTTAGGCCAGCGGATTGAAGAGATCATTAAAGTTGACCAGACAGACGAACTAACTGTTTACAATGAAATTATCGAGTATGTTGCTACAGAGCGAATTAAGGAGCAATACCGCCTCTTGCTAAAAGCAATAGCCGATTACCCATCAGAGCCACATGAAGGGATTGGTGTTTGGGTTTCGGGATTTTTTGGATCTGGGAAGTCTTCCTTTGCTAAGAACTTAGGGTACGTGCTGTCTAACCAATCTGTGCTAGGAAAATCTGCGAGTGGATTGTTCAAAACGCAAGTTAAGGACTCCCGAATTGACGAGTGGGTTGACCTGATCAATGCCCAATATCCGATGGATGTCATTATGTTTGATATTCAATCGGATCGCTCACAATCTGGTACCGGCGCCCAAGGGATTTCAACTTTCTTCTATCGAGTTTTGTTGCGTCATCTTGGCTATGCGGCCGACGATTTCGATTTAGCCGAATTAGAGATCTCTCTCGAAAATGAGGGCAAGCTCGAAGAATTCATTCGTCGTTATGACGATCGGTATGCGGCATTGGATAAAGCTGGGAAGGGTTTCTGGTTGCAACGAGGAAGGACGAATTCACAAGTGTGGAATCGGGTTGGCGTAATTCTACATGAAATGGATGCGATAACCTACCCAACGGTTGAATCTTTTGCACAATCCCTAGCACAAAACCGGGTTCAAGTAACGCCCGCCTTGCTCGTTAAACGCACTTTTGATTTGGCGGCTCGCCGTTGCCAAGGAAAATCAATTGTCTTTGTGGTGGATGAAGTCGGTCAGTATGTGGCTTACAACCAGGAACGGTTGGAAGATCTACGCCGTGTTGTTGAATTGTTTGGTAAGGAATCAAAAAACCAGCTCAAGGCCAGGCAAATCACTTCTCCCGTTTGGGTGATTGTTACTGCTCAAGAGAAGTTGGATGAAGTCACTTCGGCGATGGGAGACGATAAGAAAGTCCTATTAGCTAAAGTACATGACCGTTTTAAGTTTGAAATAGATCTTTCTCCTGCAGATATTCAAGAGGTTGCCACTCGCCGTGTCCTGGCAAAGAAGCCTGAACAAGAGCCCAAGCTGAAAGAGATCTTCAAGAGCAATGAGGGGCAGTTGAACATTGCCTTACGGCTTGAACGAACCAGCCGCAAGAGCGCAATCCAGGAGAAAGATTTTGTACAGTTTTATCCATATCCGCCCCATTTCATTGAGTTATCCATCGATATTATGTCTGGTATTCGCTTGCAGCCAGGAGCACCTAAACATCTAGGCGGAAGCAACCGGACAATCATTAAGCAAGCACACGAGATGTTGATATCTCCAAGAACTGCTTTCGCTCAACAACCTTTGGGTAGCCTAGTGACGTTGGATCGGGTTTTTGAGCTGGTGGAAGGCAACCTTTCAACGGAGAAACAGAAGGATATTTATGACATTGCCCAAAGATTTAGTATTGGGGCAGATGGATTTCCATTTGCGGTTCGGGTAGCGAAAGCTCTTTGTCTATTGGAATTTGTACGCGATCTACCACGCACAGAGGCCAATATTGCCGCCTGCCTGGTGGACAAGGTCGATCAACCAGCTCCTGTATCAGATGTTGAAAAAGCTTTAGACCTATTGAAAGAAGCCCAATTCGTTCGGAATACCGAATCGGGCTGGAAATTGCAGACAGCCCAGGAGAAGAATTGGGAAACAGAACGTCGTAATTTTCTTGAACCCAAACCCAAAGAACGCCATGAGATCGAACGTGAAACTTTGCAGAGTATTTTTAGTGATCCAAAACTCAAGACGTTTCGGTTTCGAGACTTGCGAAATTTTCGGATTGGTATCTCCGTTAATGGGGTCCAGGTAGGTGATGATGGCCAGGTTCCGATATCTTTACTCGTAACAGAAGACGGATCATCCTTCTCAACGAAACTGGATGAAACCAGGATGGAGAGCCGGCAGGATTCACACAGAGATGACCTGTACTGGGTATTTGCCTTAACTACGGAACTTGATTCGCTGGTCGCAAATATTCATGCCTCCCGGGAAATGGTGAAGAAGTACAGCCAGATGCAAGCCCAAAACAAGATTACCAACGAAGAAGCAGCTAGCCTTGCCTCCGAGAAGCAGGAAGTAGGTCGCTTGCAAAGTCGCCTAATTGAGAAAATGACTCAGGCTGCGGAAGGCGGAAGCGGACTATTTCGAGGCGTTTCCAAGGATGGCTCGAGCTTAGGTAAGAGCTTCTCGGAGATGGTTAAGAAATTTCTAGATGCCTTTGTTCCTGATCTTTATCCCAAGTTAGAAATGGGAGCCAGGCCATTAAAAGGTAGTGAGGCGGAGGAAGTACTTAAAGCTGCTAATCTGAATGGGCTCTCTCAGGTTTTTTACGGCGGTTTCCAAGGCTTGAGCCTGGTGATCAAAGACGGCGCCAAATACATGCCAAATACAGCTGCAGATGTGGCCCGCGAGGTGTTGGAATATCTCAATCGAGAGTACTCCTATGGGAATAAAGAAACGCGTACTGGGAAACACCTCGAGGCTCATTTTGGCGGCTTAGGATACGGCTGGGATCTGGATGTTTTACGTCTGATACTGGCTGTCTTATTCCGAGCTGGCGCAGTTGAGATCTCATCCGGTGGCCAACGCTTTGATAGTTATCAAGATGCCCGCAGCCGTGTGCCGTTTGCCAACAACCCGGCTTTCCGAAATGCATTGTTCACTCCGGCTAGGCTGATTGATTTAAAGACTTTGACCCAGGCTGTTGAGGCTTATGAGGGACTGGCGGGGTCGACGGTTGAGGTTGAAAAGAGCGCTATTGCGGCAGCACTGAAGAAATGGGCGAACGAGGAAATGCAGCGAATCTACCCGGTGGAAGCAGAGGCCAAGGCCAATGAACTACCTGTCCTAGAATGGATTGCGGATTATCGTACCAGTCTGAAAAGCATGATAGATGGAGCGGCTGAAGACTGTGTTCGCATATTGGTCGGCGAAGGCGCCACAGTAAAGCAGGCCTGCGACACCATGCAGAAAATCCGAGCCGCCACAACAGATAAGAACCTAGGATTATTGAAGACAGCTCGCCAGATTTCATACCGTGTATGGCCGGTGCTCGAAGCGCATGGAATAAATGGAGAATTGACTGACCACGCTCACCAGCTTCGTGAATCCCTGACTAGCGACGCTTTTTATATATGCCTGGATGACATACGAAAGCATCTTTTACCTTTGGGAAAAGCCTATGCCATTTTATACAGCGAGCTCCATACGAAACGAGCGAATCAGTATAAAAGTGCTCTTGGGGAATTAGCTGCCAGCCCAGAATGGAGCCAATTGAGAGAAGAAGCCCAGGTTGCAATTCGTGGTCCACTCACCAATCGGGCTTGCGCAGATCTGGATTTACCAGCAAATAGTTCAAATTGTCAGAACTGCAGTGCCACCGTCAATCAAATGGAATCCGATCTGGCCGCGAAAGATGGATTATTGATTCACGCATTAATCCGTTTGCAGGAACTAACAGCTCCCAAAGAGAAAGTGGAACTTGTAAAGCTGGCGACTTTTTTTGCTAATGGAGTAGATAGTGAGGAAGGGGTAGAGAAAGCGGTAGATCAAATTAGAGCTTATCTGCTGAAGTTGATGGCGGAAGGAATCAAGATAATTCTAGAATAACTAACAATACGTGGGTTAGGAATTGTAAATGAGGGGTTATCACAATGGAAGCATTGGAACTAATAAGATCCATACTCGAACCTTATAGCTTTAATATTTTGGAAGTACGCGAAGATAAAGTCATCATATCGACCCGCAATTGCAATTACTTTATTCCATTGCACGATATTTATGCCTATCAAGAAATATCAGGAAAAATTATCATTGATCCTGAGACGGCAATATTCTATCCAGGATATTATGAACATTATATTCAGGAAGCAGATTCTTTAAATACACGCATTATGTCTTATCGTAGGAGGGATGATTTTAGAATTGTGAGTGCCGACTCAACACTCGCACTGGAAATTTCATCTCCATCAACCGCATATATGCTGTCCATTTTGCATAATGGGAAGCCAGATTTGAGAAGGTATTCATTTTCTAACGGTATGCTCCGAGAGGGAGAAGAAATTTCGTTTTGGACTCGTTCGTTCCGGGGGATCAAAACAATTAAAGTAATAGCTGAAGAAGGAACCAAATATTCAAATGATAGGGGAAAACTTCGTCAAATTGCTGAGGCAGGTTTGTTCCATTTCGCTTTCGGAAACAGTATTTGCTTTAACTTAGCATCCAAATTTGAAAGAAATCATTACCGTCTCGGTCAAAGAAGGAGAGAAGCAGTTCAGTTCCCGCGACGATTATATACGTCTGATTTACTCTCCTACTATAACTTAGCATTATCAAGTGATAGTTTGATGTTAGGTTTTATAGCACTGTATAAGATCCTTGAGTACTTCTTTCCATCTGCTACTGAAAATGCATTGCATAAGCGAATGACAGAAAAAATTGTTTCACCCGATTTCACCCATACGAAACCAAAACAACTGAGAGATTTGGCAAAGATTATCCGACAATTTGACCAAAGGATGGATGAGCAAAGAATACTTACAACAGTGATTGATAGTTTTTTTAATCCCAGCGAGCTCATTGAATGGGTGATTGAATATGAAAAGTCGGAAGGGACATATTATTCAGTACCCCAAAAAGTATTAGGTGAAACTTTTACATTAGATCTAAATCCCGAAAAATTATCGTCATCCCTAGCAAAAAGAATATACCATACTCGAAATGTGTTAGTGCACAACAAAGAAGACGAACCATACCGATTCATTCCTTTCTCAGGAGAAGAGGCAGTTCTTACAAAAGAGATCCCGATAGTACTGTATATCGCCGAGCAGATAATTATTAAAACGGGGAAAGACTTGTAACACTTATGGATAAATATCTTCGCACACAGCTTTGTAATACCGTTACCGCCTGCCGCAAGCTGTTGGAGGGTGCGATCTCCGAAAGGCTGGAAGGTCAGTTTGGCATCTTCCAGAGTGGAATAATCGAAGGAGCATCCAGCCTTGGGCATCTTTCCGCGGAAAATCAGGTATATCGCCAGCAGCTTTTGATCCACCTGGAGCATATCAGGGCGGCGGGTGTAAAGCCGAAAGATGCCGCCGATCAGCTCATTCGAGAGATTGCATTTACCCATATCAACCGGTTGTGTGCCTATAAGTTGATGGAGGCGCGTGGATTGATCCGCGAGTCGGTCAGTAGGGGAGTGAAATCACAAGGGTTATTCTTCTATCTGGCGGACCACCCCGAGGAAGAAGCCCTGGCTAGCGCAGGCGATACAGAAAAAGTTTACCGTCACTTTTTGCGTTGGTTGGGCGAAACGCTAGGTGAGGAGTTGGGCGCACTCTTTGCAGATGACGACTCCGCCAACCGCTTATATCCACCCCAACGCGTGCTGGACCAAGTTTTGGAGCTGCTCAATGCCCCTGAGTTGAAAGATATCTGGACGGAAGACGAAACCATCGGTTGGGTATATCAATATTTCACTCCTAAGGAGCTGCGGGATAAATCGCACAAGGACAGCCGAGCCCCCCATAACTCCTATGAGATGGCTTTCCGTAATCAATTCTACACACCCCGCTATGTGGTCGAGTTTTTAACCGACAACACTCTAGGGCGGACCTGGTTCGAAATGCGTCAGGGAAATACTTGCCTGGTAGATGTATGCAAGTATCTGGTGCGACGGTCTAATCAGGTCTGGCTGAAAGAGGGCGAAGCAGCTCCGGTGTATGAATCACAAGAAGATAGGTCTCAAGAAGAACTGCTCAAAGAACCAGTTTATATTCCTTTCCGTACGCTGAAAGACCCACGCGACCTGAAGATATTAGACCCGGCCTGCGGCAGCGGACATTTTCTACTCTACTGTTTTGATCTGCTCCTGAAGATTTACCTCGAAGCCTGGGACAACTGCCCCGAGCTATTCCCCGACCTGCATGGCGAACTAACACGCGATGCATTTCTGCAGCGTGTTCCGGGAATGATCCTACGGCACAATCTACATGGCATTGACATTGATCTACGTGCAACGCAAATTGCATCATTGGTACTTTGGCTGCGTTCCCAAAGAGCTTATCAGGAACTGGGTTTGAGGCGAGACCAGCGTCCACGTATTACCCGTGCCAATATTGTGTACGCTGAACCGATGCCGGGCGAAGAAGAGCTACTGGAGGAATTTTGCCAGACCTTACACCCGCCACTAGTTGGGGATCTAGTTAAGACCGTTTTTATCAAGATGAAACTGGCTGGCGAAGCAGGTTCTTTATTAAGGATCGAAAAGGAATTAGAGGATGCCATTCACGATGCCAAACAGCAAATGGAGAAGCAGCCCAATGCCGATCAATTGGCATTCTGGCCTGAAGTTCCAAAGCCCAAACAGCTTTTGTTTAATCTGAGCGGAATTGAAAAGGACGACACAAAATTCTGGCGGTCAGTTAAGGATCGCGTGCTGGGTGCTTTACATGATTACGCTCTTCAAGTTGCTAATGGGCAAGGATATCGCCGGAAGCTGTTTGTAGAAGATGTTGAACGTGGTTTTGCTTTTGTGGATATTTGCCGCCAAAGATATGATGTCATTTTGATGAACCCCCCTTTCGGTGAACCGAGCCAACCTTCCAAAAGTTACGTGGAACAAAACTACGAACGCACAAAAGGTGATGTTCTAGTAAACTTTGTAGTAAGAACGCTGGAATTATCTTTACCAAACGGAAAAGTAGGCGCAATCACCAATAGAACCCCCTTCTTTCTTACGACCCACGCAAAATACAGAGGAGAAGTACTTCAAAAGGAAGGTTTTATTGAGGTCATGGCAGATCTAGGGGCTGGTGTGCTAGAAGCGATGGTGGAAACCGCAGCCTATACTTTTTCCCCATCAAAGCCAGCAAACCAGGAAGGTTTTTTTGTACGCTGTTTAATGTTTGCAGATAAGCAGGCAAAATTGCTCGAAAACATTCAGAGCCTGACTCACTGCGTTTCGACAAACAATATGTTTATTATTAACCCAGATATGTTTGCCAGAATTGAAGGTTCACCCTATTGCTACTGGATTAGCAGACATACCAACAAACAGGTTTCCATATTCCCGAAACTTGAAGGGAATTATGGAACCGTGCGAGTTGGTCTGCAAACGTGTGACGATTGGCGCTTTTTAAGACTCGTTTGGGAAGCCCCAGCTAACTTAATTGGGGGGTCTTTTTCAAAGAATACTAATAAGTCTGATATTCGACAGTATTTTAAAGGACAAAAAAGGTGGGCTTTCTATTCTAAAACCGATCAAGCGTTGCCTTGGTTTTCACCAATAACATTATTAGTTGATTGGGATCATGATGGTGATAGTTTTAGAAAATATTTTAGATCAAATGGTATTTCTCCATCTCGATACATGCGAAGTGAAGATCGCTATTTTTTACCCGGTTTTAGTTATATGGCGAGGACTACCAGAATTGTTCCTTTTATCGTCCCAAAAGGAGTAATTCCAATGGCCATTCGTTCCCAGGTGTTTCCGAATTCGGGACTTGAATACAACTTGATTGGATATCTTGCTTCAAACATTGCTAGCGGTATCGCACGATTCAGCGGTGGCGCGTTTGGGCAGCCCATGTTTCAAGCCAGTATGATACAAAATTTACCTACACCTAGGCTTAATGATGACCTCAAATTGCGATTGAAAAATCTTGTTGAAAAAGAATATAAATCCCGAAAAGTTGCTGCGATGCAATACGAGCCGTATCAAGAATTTTCATTACCCGGGATTTTTAGTAATCAAACCTCAACAAACACAAATTGGAGTCGCTATTCATTATTAGAGCCTGAGTTAGAGCTGGTAATTGCCCAATCTATGGGCTTAGATGCTGCCCAATTAAATGAATTGACTAGAGACATTCGTGAATCACTTGATATGCAATATTCATCGGTTGATCAAGGGACTAATAGTAATGAGGATAATGAGACAGGTGATATGTCCACGGTTGAATTTATCGAGGATACACCGAAAACCCGAAACGAGCAGCTCCTATCCTATTCTGTTGGAATCCTCTTGGGGCGTTGGGATATTCGCTTAGCTCTGAATCGTGAATTGATTTCACCTTTGCCTTCTGCCTTCGATTCGCTTCCTGTCTGTCCGCCCGCCAGCTTGGTTTCAACAAACGGATTACCTGCACATAAGGGAGAAATAGTCAGCGATAACTGGCTACGTTCCCGGCCAGATGCCATCACACTTCCCGAATTACGCGGTGATCGAGTGGTAGAAAAAGACGGCCAGCTTTTCTCCGCCACTATCCCAGATAGCAAATATCCAATCCAAATTGCCTGGGACGGCATTCTAGTGGACGACAAGGATCACCCCAGTAACATGGTTAATCGAATCCATCAGGTAATGGAAGTGCTCTTTAACGAACGGATAGAAACCGTCGAGCGGGAGGTCTGCCATGATCTGGGTGTGAAAAGCCTACGTGAGTACTTCCGCAAATCTGGAAACGGTGGTTTCTGGATGGATCACATTAGGCGCTATTCGAAAAACCGGCGTAAAGCGCCGATTTACTGGCTCTTGCAGTCTGGCCGCAGAAATTACGCTCTGTGGCTCTATTATCACCGTCTGGATAAAGACATACTTTTCAAAGCGCTCACACAATATGTCGAACCCAAGATCCGCTTGGAGGAAGACCTCCTCAAATCACTACGCACTGAACGTGGGCAGTTCGGTACAGGCGGTAAGCAGGCCAAAGACCTGGATAAGGACATCGAGCGGAAGGAAGATTTGTTGGTCGAGCTAGAAGATTTCCGCGACAAACTCCGCCGCGCCGCCGATCTGGGCCTTGAGCCCGATCTGAACGATGGAGTGGTGTTGAACATCGCTCCGCTGTGGGAGCTGGTACCCTGGGGTGAAGCCAAGAAATATTGGGATGAACTGTTGGCAGGCAAATACGAGTGGTCGACAATTGGCAAGCAGCTTCGGGTTAAGGGGATTGTGAAATGACTGGGCTTCTCCAACGTTTTCAAGCGTTTTATCCAGTCAACACACAACAAATCGGGAGGTATTTCTGCATTCCAGCCTCAATCATTAACTCTTTGCGGATTCTAGGAATCGATCAGTTTCCACAAAACCGCATCCGCGATTTATGGTACATGGATCAAGGCAAACAAGTTGAAGCCAGTATAGATGACCAAATGAAGGGTGCCTCATTTGATTCGGTTATTAAAGCCCTTTCTACTGATCCCGGCTTTGCGGACATCTCATGCCAGATATTCTCAAGACCGGGTGATTCAAATCTGCTTGACCTGTCCAAATCCAGAGAAACTTTGTCTTTTATTTCTGACCAGATTACTAAAGAGCACCCAGTAATTGTATCTACATGGAACTTGGCCTTGGATGGATCAGGTAATATTTTCGTGGATGGATATCATATGTGGTTGTTATTATCGATTTCGTTTCAATCTAACTCTTTCATTTTTCATGATCCATGGACTGATCAAATATCCGCTAGTCCGATTCTGGAAACCAAATCCATTCAAACGAAAAAGGGATCAATCCAGTTAGCTGGCGGATTATTAGGGAAAATCACCCAAAGCGATTACAACTGCCTTGCTTTGTGGAGAAATTAACCCATGGGCAAAGTCAGCGATTTATTGAATTCGAGAATCAACCAAATTGTATCTGCTGTGGGGATTGTTGTCTGGTATGACTCAGAAAATTATTACAGTGAATTGGTTACATCTCTATCAGACACAGGACTGAAGCTTTTAGAATATAAAGATAGTTTTTTTGCCCTACGTGCCCAAATAGAGACTTTCATTGATCAATCAGAAGCGCCAAAAATGTTGGTTTATGTACCCTTAAAACAAGAAGAAACACAACATGCCCTGATTGAGGTAGAAGTCGCTGGAGCCGTTATTAAACCGGGGGCTGTTCCGCCTACCTACAATACCCGCCCATCCCACATCGCTCGGCAAGCTTTACAGCCTATCGTTGGAGACGAAGTTGCCCAGGCGATTGAAAAACAGGTCGAAGAGGGGAAACTTAGCCTAGCTGACCTGGAATCCATTGCTGAACAAGGCAGCGGCTTGAGTAAAGGGGTAGTCTCATTGGTCTTCGGGATTGGCAGCCCGCAAGAAGTTGCGCTAGCGTTTTTATCCAGTGACCAATATGACGCTGAACTGCAAACAAAAGAAGCCATGCCCGAACTGGCCGCTTTGTTACAAGCTGTCTATGAATACCAACCTCCTGTGGGTAAGCTAGCTGCAGATCATCGAAAATCACTGGCTCGTTTTATCATCGTGAGCGACCTGCTATACCACTTGCCAGAACCTCTACCGGCTGCGCTTATATCTGTTGCTGCGGCCACCAAACCTGCTAACCGCGAAGCATGCGCTGGCTTGGCTCAAACCTGGCGCAACCGTCGTGATATTTGCAACAGCTATCGAAGGTGGGCAGGTTTAATCGAATCGGAAATACATTTGAAAGATTTGGTCTTTACTCGACAGCAATTAAGCCAGGTTGAGACATTCCTGGACCTTGAAAAACGATTGGTGGAACTTTTTACAACAGAATTCATTGAAGGAGCCGAGGAATCTCTAGTAGCATTTGCCGAGGAACACCAATCAACTTTTTGGCCCGAGCAGTGCACTGAGCTACAGACGCAGTGGGCCTTGATTGCCTCAGCCGGGCGAGTGCTCCTTCAAGGTCGCCGGATCGAAAAAGCACTCAAAGCTTCTCCGAATTGCACCGCAACCGAACTCACGAAATCGTACGTCCAAGAGGATGAGCCCTGGTGTTTGTTAGATACTTATCATCGGAATATGGAACGGCGTATCCACAATTTCGAGTTTGATGCGACCGGAACCCATCAGTCGCTTGAGCAGCTAATTGCGAAGGCACGCGAGTGGTATACAAAAACCGGCAGCCTGCTGGCTGAGCGGTTCGTACGTGCATATGCAAAGGGCAAATTCGAAATTTCAGGTCTGCAAAAGCAGAGAGCCGTCTTCGAAACACAGTACAAAATCAGCCTGTTGGGAGGAAAGGCAGCTTTTGTCTGGGTGGATGCGTTGCGCTTTGAGATGGGGCGAGAGCTTGCCGATATTCTGGTTGGCGAGTTCGATGTCATCATCCAACCGGCGGTGGCCTCTGTACCCACTCTAACCGAAATAGGGATGGCCTCTCTATTGCCCCTCCCAAAGAACAACCCCATTCTGTTTTCGCCTTCAGAGAGTAAACTAGCAATAGATATTCAGGGAAACCAAATTAAAGATCGTAAAGACAGAATTGCCTACCTCAGGACCCAGACCTTTCTAAGGATGGTCGATCTTCACCTGGAAGAACTACTTCCCAACCCTAAAAAAGCTATTCGAGATGCAATTAAAAGAGCTGATCTGGTATTAGTCACCTCACAAGAGATCGATGAGCTATGCGAAGGAGATAACGTCCATCTGGCCAGGCGCATTATGGATGATATGCTTCTGGAGCTGCGCCGCGCCTTCCGGATTCTAAGAGACCTGGGCGTAAAAACCATCGTCTGTACGGCCGATCATGGCTATCTATTTGGTGAAGAGGTGGGCGTTGATATGAAGATTGATCCCCCTGGAGGGCAAACAGTTGATCTTCATCGCCGGGTATGGGTGGGTCAGGGTGGAGCGGCGGACGCGTCCTATTTACGCGCACCATTACAGGACTTTGGCTGGAAGACTGACCTGGAAATTGCTGTACCGTGGAATTTTGCATGTTTCAAGGTTAAAGGGGGTACACGGGCATACTTCCATGGTGGGATCTCCCCACAAGAGTTATTCATTCCGGTTTTGACCATACGGTCGTTGAAAAAGGCAGCAGCTGATATAGGGTCTTACACTTGGAAGATAACACCTGGTACGCCAAAGATATCTACTCGCTTCTATTCGGTCCAGATAGCAGGTGAGGTAACTGGATTATTTGAGGCAAAACCCCCGAAAGTGCATATTGAAGTACGTTCGAAGAACGATAGTATTTCGATGCCGATCAGTGCATCCTATGGCTTTTCTGACGCAACCGGTGATGTACAGATGCGTGCTATTCAAGAGGATCCTCGTAAGGTTGAGCCAAATACCATCACCCTGATGATTACAAAAGATTCATCCGAGAAGAAATCAGTAGTTAGTGTCGTTTTACTTGAGACAGAAACAGGCGTTGAGTTGATTCGTTTGGATGAAATCGAGATGGGTTTTTCGATTTAGGAGGAAATCAATGGAATTATTGGATCAAAAAGCAACCACAGTTTTCGCTGGAAAGGTTGTTCGCAAAGACCTGGTGCGCAAGGTTAAGGTAGGTGCGAGTGTACCGGTTTTTGTGTTGGAATATTTACTAGGAAAATACTGTGCGACGAATGATCCAATCGCCATTGAAGCCGGAATGCGGGTGGTTAATTCAACCCTCGCCGAAAATTTTGTGCGGCCAGACGAGGCAAATAAGGCTCAGTCTCTTGTGCGCGAAAAGGGGAAACATACCATCATCGACAAGGTAAAAGTAAGATACCTATCCGAAGATGATAAATACTGGGCTGAGATGGTAAATTTTGGGCACAAATTTATCCATATTCCTGAACAATTTATTCGTCAATATGACCGCTTGTTGATGGGTGGGGTCTGGGCGCAAATTGACATACGTCACGAATATGATGAAACCGCCACCGGTAAACGCAGTCCTTTTTGGATCGACGATCTCCGTCCCATTCAGTTGGCTACCTTCGACCTGAAAGACTATTGCGAAGGGCGCCGA
This sequence comes from Anaerolineaceae bacterium, assembly GCA_028714615.1. Next base: position 14,709 of record JAQTMA010000044.1, read on the forward strand.
ACTTTCTCAACGGATGAGTGGATAGATTTGCTTATTCGTACTATGGGAATGGAACCTACTCATTTTGACCGTCGGTTGAAATTGCTGTTCCTTTTGCGGTTGGTTCCTCTTTGTGAACAGAATTACAACTTGATTGAGCTAGGTCCCCGCGGTACGGGCAAATCCTACGCCTACCAAGAACTGTCGCCATACTCAATCCTGATGACAGGCCCAACTACGGTAGCAAACCTGTTTTTTAATATGGCTTCTGGAAAAATCGGCCTTGTTGGATTGTGGGATGCGGTTGCGTTCGATGAGGTGGCTGATCTTCAGAAGATGCCCCGCGAGGTGATTTCCACATTAAAGACCTACTGTGAATCTGGAACTTTCGCTCGCGGTAGAGATGCTCTATCTGGAAGAGCCTCGATCGCAATGTTTGGAAACACGAACCAACCCGTAGAAGTGATGGTTCGATCTTCTCACCTCTTCACCCCTTTACCTGAAATCATTCGGGAAGATATGGCTTTCCTTGACCGCATCCACTACTATTTACCCGGCTGGGAAATACCAAAGATGCGGGTTGAATTCTTCACTGAGGGGTATGGCTTTGTCGTAGATTATCTGGCTGAGGTATTGAGAGAACTTCGGCGGCATAACTTTACAGAAATGCTAGATAGACATTTCGCCTTAGGGTCACACCTCAATGCACGAGATGTCAAAGCGGTACGTAAGACGGTAGCTGGACTAGTGAAAATCATATACCCAGATCAAGAAGTCACCAAGGATGAATTAGCAGAATTACTTGAGCTTGCCATTGAGGGCCGCCGTCGGGTCAAAGAACAGTTGAAGAAGATGGGCTCATTCGAGTATTACCAAACATCCTTTTCATACATCGATCAGGAAAGTCTTGAAGAGCGGTTCGTTGGTGTACCGGAGGAAGGTGGAAGGAATCTAATCTCGACCGATCCGCTAGCACCTGGTTCAGTCTATACAGCATCAGTGGATGACCAGGCTAAAGTAGGGCTTTATCGGTTGGAGGTGGGAGTCGCTCCTGGAACCGGGAAACTCAAACTTTCCGGCGTTTCTGATCCAGTAATGAAAGAGTCTATCCAAAGGGCTTTTGCCTACTTACAAGGTCATAAAGTTGTTCTGGGCGTCGCCCAGGCATTTGATACAACCGATTTTCATGTTGAAGCTGTCGATTTGTTGGCCAACCACATCCCTTGTGAAGTAGGGGTTGCTCTAGTGATAGCGATTGTTTCAGCCCTGAAGAAACAATCTGTACAGCCCAGCCTGCTAATTTTGGGGGACCTAAGTATCCAGGGAAATATTAAATCGCTACAGACTTTAGCTGAGCCACTTCAGATGGCGATGGACAACGGAGCTCGTCGGGCTTTAATCCCAATTGAAAATAAACGGAATTTCTTCGACGTATCAGCCGATATTGTTGAACGAGTAGATCCGATATTTTTTAGTGACCCGATGACCGCGGCGATGAAGGCACTTGGAATTAATTAGACAGGCCACAGGCCAGAAACGTTTAATTAATATACTATCGAAATATCCATGCCAATCTATACCGTTAGTTAGCTAAAGAAGCGTTGATAAAAAATGTTGATGGATTTATCGCTGAGCTTGATATTTATTCGAGATATCAAGGAGTCAGGATGACCTGTCGGAATGAACTTGAATTCTCCAAGTTGAATGCGTACCAACTCGCCCATGATATTCTAGACCTTGTAAAGGTAAACCGCCCAAATGAATGGTCTATCGATACTATCAGAATGGGCGACCAGTATAACTATTGGGACCTAAGGGATCAAAATAGTTTTCAACAATTCAAAGAAGGATTGCTTCAGAACGAAGAAATTCGAAATAAGTTCGACGAAGAGAACCTTGAAGCGGCAATCCGTACTTTGATTGATGCTGTCTTTGGAAATGTTAAAAATGGAATAATTCTCGAAAGAGATTTTGATAAGGTATGGGAGAAATTCTGTCAGTTTATTAGCGCCGATGATGTAATCATTCGAACCGTCATTGGCCTAGCGAACTTCCAAGCTGAACGAGATGAATATTCGCTTAACGAAAATATCAAGGTTGTCTCCTTCAAGAAAGGCCGCTTAACACGAGCAATCAGTCATTTTGTTGACTATTGGGATTGGGATCATCTTGAGCGCGAAATTGCTTATGCACATAGTAACCGATGCACAGGTGCAGTAATCTTTGACATCAAGGTTTCATTGAAGGATTATCTTCGGAACATTGGTGATCTTATAGGAAAACGGATTGGTGAAAAGCTAAGGATTACAACTGCTCTCCGTCTTGCAGGGTTTGGACGGCTGATGATCGATCCCTGGATTTCTATCTGTAATCCTCCCTTCCCATTTCAAGGGATTCTTCCTGTTGGTGAATCGGAGTATATTCCGTTTTCGAATGACCCATACTTTTTACTCACGGATGAGAGCATGCAAAGGTTTCTAAAAGCTTATGACTTTCTTAATCAGATCCGCATTTTCGATGAGGAAAAGGCTGAGAATAATAGGAATACCTTCAATCGTATTCAACGGGCAATTCGTTTCTTCCTGCAGACCTTTGATCAGGGAATATGGGGAACAGCTGTAGCGGACTTAGTAATCGGACTAGAGACAATCTATCTTTCTGATGTACAAGGGGGGTGGCTGAATACAGCATTGGCAGCATCGAACTTGTTGGGTACTAATGAAGCTGAAAGCAGAGAAATCTTTGAAAATATCTACGCCGGCTATCAAATTCGCAATATGTATGTACACGGAGATGCAATCCCTGAGAAAGCCTGGATAAAGTATTTATCTCGAACAGCGGCTTCTCTGAACATTCCTGAATCTACGGATCCAGGCGATGTGGGTTTTGCGGCAATAGAAATTCTTCGGGATTATCTTCGCCATTCGATCATGGCGAGTCTTGCTTTGTTTTGCTCTCACAAAACATCCTTAAACAAGGATCTCTATGGCCAGCTTATTCGATTACACCTAAACACTCCAGAACATAGACGGTTACAACAATATGCAGGATGCTATTCGTTCTCAGAACGCAACAAAAGCTTTGTTTCACTTGAAGATTCAGAGATTGATCCATAAGTATTTTGGATAAATATCCAGTCATCATGGAGATGCGCGGCTACGTGCGCGATCTTCTAGATAGCGAGGAAAAGGACCAGGCGAATTCGCTGGATTCGTAAGACTTAGGGGAACCTCCCCGCATCCACATCCCGAATAAATTCAATTAGCCCGCGGAAGTAGGTCTGCGGGTCATCGTATTCGGCGCTGTGGCTGCCGTTGGGACAGTAGTGGTAGCGCCCGTGCTGGACCGCGCTGGCCATCCACGCCATGTGCGCCGGGTCCATCGTGTCGTAGCGCGCGCCAATCACCAGGCAAGGCACGCCAATCTGCCCCAGGTCCGCGGTACGGTCCCAATCGATCAACTTCCCGCTGGCGCCCAGCTCGCTGGGTCCCTGCATGGGGACCGCACCGCGCACTTTCAGGTTGATGTGCTTGAAGGTACGCGTTACCGGCTCCGGCCACTGGTCGGCAGGCAGGCGCAGCAAGTGATGCTCGTAAAAGTGCGGGACGAGCAGCTCCATATAGCGTGGATTCTCAGTGTCCCCCGCCGCTTCCAGCGCCTGGATCTCCGCCAGGGCCTGCGGGTCCATCGCGGGCATCAGCACCTGCTGGGCGTACGCATTGTACTGCGGGATGCTGGCCATCATGTTCGAAATGATCAGGCCCTTGAGGTGCTGCTGGTACTTGAGGGCATACTCCAGCGCCAGGAGACCGCCCCAGGATTGTCCGAAGAGGTAGAAGTTCTCCCGCTCCAGCCGGAGGGCTTTGCGCACCTGCTCCACCTCTTCCACGAACCGATCGATCTCGAGCAGGTCCGGGTCGTCCGGCTGATCGCTGTAGAAGGAGCCCAGTTGGTCATAGTAATAATATTCGATCCCAGCCGCCGGGAAGTAGCTGTCCCAGGCTTCGAAATATTCGTGGGTCCCGCCTGGTCCACCGTGCAGCAGCAGAACCTTCTGGGTCGGGTGATTGCCAATGCGCTTGGTCCACACCCGAAAGGTCCCTTTCGGCGTCTGGATGGGGAACACTTTTACGCCGCCGCTGAGCACGTCATCGCGGCCGGAATAATCCAGGTAAGCAGCAGGAACATTGATTTTCGTATCCATACCAACCTCCATATCAACCATTAATAGGTGGCACCTGGCCCGCTCCACTCGAGGAGCGTGGCATAGGAGCAACCGATAAAAACCACTCTACCAGGTATTATAAGGTGGATGGGGCTTGTTGCTCCCATCCACTTCGATGACTGCCATAACTTCCGCGGGTTGACTTATTCGATCTTGCCCTCGTCGCGCTGCATTTGGTTGAACTGCTCGAGCTGCTCGGGGGAGCTGTGGGAGCCGCCAAGAGCGGGTGGAGGATGGAGGGTGACAATCGATTCGGTTCAAAAGGCCGTATAATCAATCGTTCCCCCGCTTTTTCATCCCACTCACTCCGGAAGGATCGCGATGACCCTCAATGAAACGCTTGCACAACTCAAGGCTCTTGGCAGCGAGAAGATGCTGGTCCACAACCAAAAGCATGGCGCCGGCGGCAATCAGTTCGGCGTTCGCCATGGCGACATCCGCAAATTGGCCAAGCAGATCAAGCCGGACCACGCGTTGGCCGTGGCTCTCTGGGAGAGCGGGAATCTCGATGCCCGGCTCCTCGCCACCCTGCTCATCCAGCCCAAGAAGCTGTCGGCCGCAGAGCTGGATCGCATGGTGCGGTCGGCCAACTGTGGGCTGGTCGCGGACTGGCTGAACGGCAATGTGGTCGCGAATCACCCGGACAAAGAGCTGCTTCGCCAACAGTGGATGGCCGATGATGACCCGTGGGCTGCCCGGGCCGGATGGAGCCTGACGGCCGAGTGGATCGCCAAGAGTCCGGAAGGGCTCGACCTGCCGGCGATGCTGGACCGCCTCGAGGCCGAAATGTCGGGGGCTGCTCCCGAAGTGCAATGGACGATGAACTATTGCCTGGCGGGCATCGGAATCCACTTCCCTGAGCATCGCGAGCTTGCCCTCACGCTCGGAGAAGCCTTGGGGATCTATCGCGACTATCCGGTTTCCAAGGGTTGCACCTCCCCCTTCGCACCCATTTGGATCAACGAAATGGTGCGCCGGCAAGGTTGAACTCTCTCGTCCGCAGCTCCTAGAAATCCATGAGGAGCGAAAGTAAAATGTAGGCATGCAACCCGTTTTGAGAGGTACTTTCAGCCATGCGTCACACCCGTGAGGAGGGATCGAGCGCACCATCCGCGAGTTTGAGCTCCTGGACCGTCTCGTCGCCAACCTCAGCGAGGCTGACTGGCAGCGTCCCCTCCCCCGCCCGGAGACCAAAGATCCCTGGACGGTGAAGGACGCCCTGGCCCACATCACCCACTGGAAAGCCGATGGTATCCGCGCCATGGGTGGCGTGGCGGCGCCCACCCGAAGAGCGCGGTCTCAATTGGACCGATGGCAACCGCCTCGTCTACCTGCGCTGGCGCGACCGCTCCCCTCAGGAAGTGCTCACCTGGCACCGCCAGGTCCACCACGGCCCTGGCGGGCTGAGCCAGGGCGCGGATATGCTCGCCGCCCTGAGAGAGGCGCCTGATGGCTGGTTCAGCGGTCGGGAGCGGAGTCCGGAATGGCCTAACGACCTCGCAGGTCACGTCAGCAACCACCGGGTGAACGATATCGAACAGGCGCTGGCGGGAGGGGAGAGGGGTGAGCCGGAAGGGGGTGCTGCGCAAAATGCAAACGATTAAAGGTCTTTGTAGTGACGACTTTAGTTCTTGTAGCCCAGGCATCCTTGCCTGGGTCCTTGGTCGGGGAACCCCAGGCTGGACGTTGGGTCCCAAAGGGGGGTTAGGCATGCTCCTTGCTTTGGAATTACCTGGTTCAACCCTCATCCCTCCGCTTCTCGCCGGGACGCCACGCAGCCCCAATCTTGTATATTCAAAGAGATGGTAAGCGCCCAGAAAGCAAGTCTGTGATGCACTTGCCCGCCCAGGTATCGCTTCAGCCGGATCAGCTCCTCTCCTGCACCCACCGAAGCTGAACATATTCCGCTACTATTTCGGTATAATATGTCAACATATTATCGAATTTGAGAGAGGGGTAAATCAACTATGAGAAAAATCGTAACCACTACATTCGTAACCCTGGATGGCGTGATGCAAGCACCCGGCGGACCCGGAGAGGATGAGGCGGGTGGATTTCAATGGGGCGGCTGGTCCGTCAACTACTGGGACGACAGGATGGGGCCAATCATGGATGATATCATGGCAACCAACCCCGACCTATTGCTAGGGCGCAAGACCTACCAAATCTTTGCGGCGTATTGGCCGAACGCCGAAGACGTCCCCGGCGCCGACAAGCTCAACAACGCCAAAAAGTACGTCGTCTCGCGGACGCTCGACAAAGTGGAGTGGAACAACTCCACCCTCATCAAAGACGATGCCGTCCAGGCAATCACCCGGCTCAAAGGGGCAGACGGGCCTGAGCTGCAGGTGCACGGCAGCAGCAATCTCATTCAAACGCTTTTGAAGCACAACCTGATCGATGAGCTGCACGTGTGGATCTTTCCGGTTACGCTTGGAAGCGGCAAACGGCTCTTTGGCGACGGCGCCATTCCCGCCAGTTTCAAACTGCTCGATAGCAAAACCTCGAGCACCGGCGTCATTATTGCTACGTATGGGCAAAGCGGCGAATTGAAGGCTGGGACGTTCGCTTCGTAGAATACCCAATCGTGAGCACAGGTTAAAATCAACGCCGCGATGCCCCCTGCCCTGGCTAAAAAAGCATTAAGCCTCACGACGAGGTAGCCACGGCTCGTGCTCGTGCGCGAGCCAGACCAGCTCGGGGTCGAGCGCGCGCACCAGCACTCGCGCATCGGGATGGTCGATGACGTGCACGTAGACCGGCATCCGCTCGCCCTCTGCGAGCAGGTCGGCAACGAGCACTGGCGTGATGGTGGTTTTCTTTTTCATGTTCATTCTCTACTAAGGAGAAACCTATGCCGAATTCACTTTCTCCAGCCACAATCCTCAGCACAGAGGTCCGGAATTTTCCCTCTACCATTATGGGAATTAATTATCAGATTTCTACCTGGTTTCCGCCGGACTATCCAAAACCTGGTTACAAATATCCGGTCATCTACCTGACGGATGGGGAGGTCCTCCTTGGGCAGATTGCTCCGATGATTTTGTTTCTCATTTGGGGGGGTATGGCGCCAGAATGCCTGATCGTTGGGTTAGGCCATCATGTTTCAAAGATCGAAGGATGGGCGAAGGCACGCGATATCGATTACGACCCACCGGAGAATCCCGAGGGCGAACCGGGACAAAAAAGGGCTGATGATTTTTTATCATTCCTCAAAAAGGAATTGATCCCATTCATTGAAACTACCTATCCTGTCAACCCAAGGGATCGATGTCTCGCCGGGTTTTCATCCGGTGGGATGTTTACACTCTATGCACTTCTCCATGAACCGGATTTGTTCTTAAGATACCTAATCGGGAGCGCCATTTTCGATAGCATGCTGCCACATTTCCTCGCCTATGAGCAGCAGCTTGCCAAAGAGCGCAAATCTCTACCCGTTCACGCTTTCTTCTCAGCCGGTGAACTGGAAGAGAATGTCATTCCCGGTTTTCATCAATTCATTGATACGTTAAAGAGTCGCAACTATGAAGGACTCCATTTGGAAACGCTGATTGACGAGGGTGAAGGTCACTTTAGTACAAGTCCAACCGCTTTTTGTAAAGGGTTTAAAGCGCTTTATCAATCGGAATGAAGCGGTCTTCAATGGTTAACCTGACTGACTAATAGGCTCAGTGGGAATTGCCCTTTTCCTCTCCTTTCCAGGTTTTCAAACGGGGATATAATCAGAACATGTATTCTATCATACCCTGGAGCAGACCATGACCAAAGATCGAGTGATCGTCCCCATCGGGCCCGGCCGCGGGCAGGAAAAGCCGCTCATGGACGCCTGGCAGGCCGTCATCCTGGAGATGCGCGGTCACGTGCGCGATCTGCGCGATAGCGGGGAAGAGGACCAGGCGGCTTTAGTCGAGCGCTACGCGGTGGCCTTTGACCTGATCTGGCAGCAGAGTTACCAGCGCTCCCTGTTCGGAGTGGGCATCCAGGATGACCTCGCCCGCCTCGCCAGGCAGTACAGGCTGTCTGTTCCATAATCCTCCTTCATCCTTTCCTTCCCTCCCCCACCTTACAACTGGCATACAACTGGCAACCTCCCATTCACTCCTTGGTACAATCATCTTGCGCCACTCGCTTACTTACAGGGAACCCCCTCCATGCCGCTCCAAGTCCTGATCGTCCAGTCGGATGAAGCCGCCGCCCAATCCCTCGCCAAGATTCTGGCGGCCCGCGGCGATCAGTTCGCACAGGCCGGCGACGTCGCCCAGGCGTTGGCGCAG
>JAQTMA010000045.1:0-13770 GCA_028714615.1 Anaerolineaceae bacterium
TATGGCAAGAAAGAAGATTCATAACCTCTCCCTGGAGGAGGTGAAAAACGATCCTGTAAAGCCCTAAAATCACTTTATTTTCAGTGCACATTCGCTGCTAAAGTGGTACATCTTGGCCGAATACGGCTGGTACATTGTTGCCGAATATACCCGGTACATTAGGGGTGACTATTGACAGGCCCATCATTTTTCCCGAGAGGACACTCGGCGTGTCCTGAGAACGCGGTGTTTGGCGCGTTTTACCCGTTATCTTCTTCTCACCCAAAAGCAGCGTCGTCAGGCGCGGGCGGATGAGGATGCGCTTATGCAGACGTGGCGGAGCCAGCCGGGTGCGAACGACCGGGGTCTTGGGGGGCATTAAAAGGATTCTACGTCAAAAGCGCGCTTGCAAGGAAACCTGGGCTTCAAGGTTTTTCGCCGTTACCGTGTGTACGAAAAAGAGCTATAAATCTAACCGAAAAGAAATTCGGAATAAATTACAGGCAATTTTTACATCACTTCATCCAATTCTTTCGAAATTTTATCAAACCATCTAACCAGAAAAGAATTCTGTTAGTATTGGCACAAGGACTTTGGGACTCACGCCGTGCGTCTGACCAGCCAGGGTACGGAGTTGCGCCTTAGGAATGGCTTCACTGATCGCCTGAGCCGCGTCACGCATTGACGGGGCACCCTTGCCGCCGTGCATAACGAGTGCGGGAGTAGTAATTCCCGCTAAAAGACTAGTGGGTAAGGCATGGCCTTCGCCCAGAACGTCGCTATCATATGCTAAGGTCGGGGCCAGAGCTTCCAATCCTCGCCACATTGGCATGCTCTTCATGGCTTGAATTTGCTTGTCGGACACACCAACGTTTCGGACGAACAAAGACACGGCATCGCCGTTGCATCCAGACGCGAGCAGTTTTTTTAGTTGTTTGTTATACTCTTTTGCGGCTTTACCTGCATCGCCATCTAAAGTATAAGGCGCTTCGTAAATGGCTATTTTCTTGATTTGTTTCCTCATCTTGCTTGCAGCTTCAAGTACGATAGCCGCACCGGAAGAATGACCATAGAAGTATACCGGCTCTCCAACCTCATTGATTAACGCCGCAATATCTTCGACTTCACGCCCAGGCGCATATGGCGCAGTATCTGTGCTATCACCGCGTCCGCGACGGTCATAGCTGATAACAGTGAAGCTAGACGCAAGTAGCTTAGCTAACTTGGTTCCGGACTTCCTAGAATTGAGGGCTCCGAGCACTAATATGACGACTGGACCGTGACCTATTTTGTCGTACGCAATCTTTGTGCCATCTTTGGAAGTTACCGTTTTATATTTCATATACTCTATATTTTACCCAATTTTTCTTTGGCGGCAAACTCTTATTTTTCCGGTACAACTGCTTTGGTTTCAATTACTTTAGAATGGCAATCTGCTCCACCTGGAACAGGCCTAAGTCCAGAAGCCCACACACCTACTGCGTGCTGTGTCACGTGGCTCTTCCCTGCCTTGTTCGATAACGGAGGAAAACCATACCGTTGCCAAAGCGGCGTTCCTCCAACAGCTCGAGCTCTATTCGAACGTTGTTAGGGAGGGATGGTTTGCCACCTCCTACGATGATCGGCGTAAGGAACAATTGACACTCATCGATCAACCCTGCTCGAAAGGCATGGGCAGCCAGCTCAGGGCCTCCGATGAGGATATCCTGTTCGGTGGACTCCTTCAGTTGTCGAATGGCTTCCGGATTGAAGGTTCGCTCAAGTTGCGTTTGGCGAGTCGATGCAGTCGCCAAAGTCCTGGAGTACACGATTTTGTTGGCTGCTTGCCATATCTCTGCAAAGTCGCGCGCGATTGGAGACTCAGTGGCTAAGTTGGGGTCGGTCTCCCAAACCATCATGGTTTCATACATACGACGTCCATAAAGATAAGTTCCGGCCGCCCGTTCGAGGTCATTGATAAATCTATGCACTTCCTCGTCTGGCGCTGCCCAGTCAAACTTGCCCTCCCTGTCCTCGATATAGCCGTCGAGTGACGAGATCGCCGAGTAGATCAAATGAGGTTTGAGATTCGTGTTCTTAGTTAATACTACCTGCGGCAATGCAACCTTTTTTGTCTCATATATAAGGGGTAAACCTATTTTTTTCGATGGTTTTTTTGTGGGGGGGTGCAATTCTGGTGCAGTTCCTGCGGCATGCGATGGACAATAAGGACTCACCGGATTTTGTTAACACCCTCATTTAAGTCTTGAAAGTTTATAGAGTATCACCTTTACCAGCAAGAACGAATGGATTCTGGCTTACTGTTTCTCTCCTTGGCAATCATTGTGCCATAAAATCCATAAATTTTTCTCTTTTCCGGTACTTAGGGGCTTCATACCTAATGAAGGCCAAACCAATTAGCTACCAATTGATATGACTTAAATCGTTATTGCAGATTGTTCTGAGTTTATTGGCAAAGTCTATATGGAAGCTATTCATGTTCACCTTGCCGCTTTGAAAACAAGAGAATAAGCAAAGTTTTTTACACCCTAGAAATTAGTTTGCCTACCAGCTGCGTAGATATGTAGGAAAATGAACTGGCTTGACCCGATGGGGCAATGACAGTATAGTAATCGATAGATCGTTTCATTGTTTTCCACCCATGCCTCTTCAGAATCTTACAGCATTTCGGCTGAATCATAGGGTTTTTATTTCACTTGAAAAACACCTGGCTCCACCACTGGATTTATTATCTGGCATCTTGCCTTATGTTCACAGCGGTTATGCTACGATCGATTATTGGATTTAAGGAATCGCCTCAATTCAGCCTGTTGATGATTTTACTTTTAGCCTGGGCAATATTCTTCATGGGAAATGAATTATTAACCAGATATCTCCCTTGGGTTTCCACTTTACTGGTCGGATTGGAGATCCTTATCGTTCTTTCATTGCTACTCATAAGCTACTCCATCCGATCAGATCTATTCGCATTCCTTTTTGCTATCACCGGCATGCAAGCCATGCAAAGGCATTCTCCGAAGTTTACGACAATACTGATCGGATTGTCGGCCCTCATGACTTTTTTCAGTCTCTTCGAGCTATTCGGGGTCTTCCAGGCTTTGGCGCTGACATTCGTCTATACTGCCCTAAGTGCCTTCCTTGCCACCTACATTTGGACATCACGCCAAGGCCGGGCAATTCAAGTACGACATGAAGCACTGGCCGGTGAACTCCGGGAAGCTAACACCAAGCTGAACCGCTACACCCGAAAGGCTCAAGAGCTCACCATAAGCCGCGAGCGGCAGCGTCTGGCCCGTGAGCTGCACGATTCGGTTACACAGACTATTTTCAGTATGACCCTGGCCACTCAGACGGCGCACATGTCGATGAAACGCGACAAGAACCAGGTAGCTGCCCAGCTGGATCGTTTGGATTATCTGGCTCAGAGCGCGCTCTCTGAGATGCAGGCGTTAGTTTCTCGGATAACATCCGAAGATCGACATGGAAATTTCCTTGAACAATTGAAACAACACCTGGTAGAACGTGAGCGAGTGGATAATCTCAAGGTAGCCTTGCTAGTGGAAGGCGATCAGTCGCTTACAATCACTGAAGAAAGAGGTCTCTACCGGATAGCTCAAGAGGCTTTGAACAACATTGTCAAGCACGCACATTCTACAGCAGCGGTCCTGCGTTTGCATCTGAAAGAACCCCTCTTCATGGAAGTCGAGGATTATGGCGTTGGCTTTGAACCTATAAGTAATGCCACTCGTGGGAAGATGGGCCTGGCAGGAATGGGCGAGCGGGCAGCTGAAATCGGATGGACTATTGAGATGAAATCGGCCCCAGGACAGGGCACGCTCATCCGAGTAGCGAAAGGAACAGGCAGAAATGGCCGGTGATGCTGAAAAAATTACCGTCTTAATCGTGGATGATCACCAGGTGGTCCGCCAGGGATTGCGTAGCTATCTGGACATGTATGATGATATTCAGGTAATCGGCGAAGCAAGCAATGGTTGTGAAGCTGTCGAGCTGGCTACCCAATTGAAGCCGGATGTTATTTTGATGGACCTGGTCATGCCCATCCTGGATGGGATTGCTGCCACGGCCAAAATCTCAGCGCTGGGTGGTGGAAGCCGGGTCATCGCCCTGACCAGTTTTGACGAGGATGACAAAGTCTTTCCGGCGATCGAGGCTGGTGCTTCCAGCTACCTGCTCAAAGATGTTTCGACGGAAGCCCTGGTGGGAGCTATCCGAGCGACGCATCTTGGCGAAACGCTCTTACACCCAAAGGTTATGCGTAAATTGATGGACCAGGCTTCCCGAAAGCTGCAAAATGCGACTTCACCCGATGACCCCCAATTAACGAAACGGGAGATTGAGGTCATTCGCCTGGTCGCCCAAGGGAAAAGCAACCGAGAGATTGCCCAATCGCTGGTCATTAGTGAGAAGACTACCAAAGCTCACATCAGCAATATCCTTGGCAAGCTGGGAGTAACCGACCGTACCCAAATGGCTGTGTATGCCATCAAAAAGAATCTAGTGGACCTAGAAGAGTTGTAAAGAAAGGTTACCTTGCTGGGAAAATCTTTTCCATCAGTTCGTACGCATCGGTCATGGATCATCACCCTGACGACCCTCTTTGTTTGTTATGCGGCAGTCATCTTGCGCACCCTGGGGCGATCCGACATCCAACCCCGATTGTGGGTTTACCTGTTATTGGAGCTGATATGCCTGGTATCGTTTATCCTGATGCTCAGGCAACCGATATCCTGGCAATCTGGACAACATATCTATTTCGCCTTTCAAACCTTGCTCGTCCTGATCCTGGTGCTCCTAAATCCGATATTCGATTTCGTCGCCGTGCTCTTCGTGGTCCTCTCGTTCGAAGCTGCTCTGGTGTTCCCACGGCTGATACTGTTTCGGTGGGTAGCGATCCTAATTCTTCTTACCATCATACCGCTCACTGCGGCCCAAGGATGGTACGGCCTGGCTTTATCTCTGACACCCATCGCCGCATGTATCATCTTCCCGGCTCATGTCCTGGTCGATAATGAGATTGAAACAGGCTTGCGGAACAGCCAGTATTTGCTGGATGAACTCCAGGACACCAATCAAAAATTGACCGCTTTTGCCTCGCAGGTTGAGGAGCTGTCCATTATCCAGGAGCATGATCGCCTGGCCCAAGAATTGCATGACCGGGTTTCCCAAAACCTCCAAAGCATCCTTCGAATCAACCGGACGGCTCGTCTCATGCTGGATCGTGATGTGGATCAACTGGGCCCCCAATTGGCCATTCTGCAAAACCTGGCACAAAGCAGCCTGGAACAGATGCGCAGCCTGATTTCCAGCTTGCGTCTTGCGGAGAAGGAGGCTGCTGAAAGGCTTACGCCTAATAGCTGACATAGATTGACAAAAGTCTGAGTAAAAAAATACTCCCAGCCTGCGAAAAGATCCGTCGAAGGCTGGTTTCTTTTTAAAGATGGGTGGTCATAATGTGATCAAAGGAGTTTCCATTTGACCATGGCCTCTAACCGGATGATCACTACCCCCTATCCCAATGATGCCCGAAGGCGAGTGCTGCTAATAGACGATAACCCCCAGGTACGACAGGACCTGCGTCTATTTCTTGAATTGCCTGGGGAATTGAAAGTAGTCGGCGAGGCCACCAATGGGCAGGAGGCGATCCGGTTAACACATGACCTGACACCGGATGCGGTGGTTATGGATCTCGAAATGCCCGTCATGGATGGCTATGAAGCTACCCGCCAGATAAAGTCGCTTCCTTGTCCCCCGCGCGTCATTATCCTCAGTGTCTATGCAGGGCCGGACGAACGAGAAAAAGCTCACGTTGCTGGTGCAGATGGCTTCCTGGTCAAGGGGTGCATCTATGAGGATCTGGTCAATGCCATCCTTGGGTAAAGCAAATCAATAATCTTGAGAAGAAAGGCATAAAAATGAAAGGCTATTTAGTTCACAAATCAGATTCCATCATCCTTTTTATAATTCTGCTCGTCACCTTAATGGGACTCACCGGTTTTACAGAGGTACCCAACACAAGTAATGACAATCAAGTAGCACATCAAATCTTACAAACCCAAGAGACGAAAATCAATCCGGACGATTTGGAAACTTTCACCGATGCAACCATCCAGCAGCAACTGGAGAAATTCCATATTGCTGGGGCTACCGTAGCCATCGTCCAGGATGGGACAGTCAAGCTTGCCAAGAGTTATGGATATGCAGACGTCAATCAGCAGATTCCAGTCTCTCCAGGTGAGACTCTTTTCCGGATCGGTTCAACCAGCAAGCTTTTCATCTGGACTGCCGTCATGCAGCTGGCAGAGCAGGGCAAAATCGACCTGAGCGCCGATATCAATAGGTACCTGCCGGATTTTCAAATCCCTGCCACCTACCCGACGCCTATCACCATGCTGAACCTTCTGTCACACACATCTGGATTCGAAGATCGGGCAACCGGAACGGAGGCAGTCGGGGCTGGTGAGATAATCACGTTACATGATTACCTGGCTAACTACATGCCGGATCGCGTCCGCCCGGCAGGCGAGCTGACCGCTTATTCTAACTATGGCGCTGCTCTGGCGGGATATATTGTCGAGGTCCTCTCTGGTATGCCATTCGACCAATATGTCGAGACAAATATCTTCCAGCCGCTCTCCATGTCTCACAGTACATTCCGCCAGCCTTTACCGCCTCCTCTTGATTCTCACCTGGCTGTTTCGTATTCCTATCATGGGCAATTCATTCCTGGTTCGTTTACCTATGTCAACCCCTATCCGGCAGCAACCGTTTCGACCACCGCGCAGGATATGTCCAATTTCATAATCGCCCATCTCCAGGATGGCCGCTTCGAGAATAACCAGCTATTAAAACCAGAGACATTGCAATTGATGCACAGCCGCCTTTTTTCCAACGACGAGCGGCTGGATGGGCTCGCTTATGGCTTTTTTGAGGAAACAGCCAACGGACAGCGCATCCTGTGGCATAGCGGCGATATTGGCAACTGGCATTCCATCCTGACGCTCATCCCTGAGCAGAAAATAGGGTTTTTTGTTGGCTACAACTCCAACGAAAGCATTTCGGCTGTTAATGAGTTTTATTACGCCTTCTTGGACGCTTTCTTCCCGGCTCAGGCAACCAACCAATCCTCAAGCACAAACACATCAACCAATCCTCTCTCTGAATTGGCTGGATTTTATCGCAGCACCCGCTCGATTTACAACCATATCGAACGTGTCAGCCAGTTTCCCGGGAACGGCTATTTACAGATCTCTATCAACCCTGACAGTACCTTAAATCTCGGAGGGACGACCTATTACGAAAAAGGCTTCCTGGTCTATAGCACTCAAGATGGCTCGAACACCCTGATCTTCCGTCAAGATGCCAATGGGAAAATCACCCATGTGCTATCGAATGGCTTCCCACTGGCTGCCTTTGAACGAATTTATTGGTATGAAACCCCTACATTCAACCTTCTATTTTTTGGAACCTGCTATTTCCTGCTGTTGACTACACTAGTGGTAGCCATCATCCGAGTATTCAAGCGAAGGAAAGGAATAGCAGCAGCGTCCAGGCTTCCGAGTATTGCTCGAATCTGGGCGTTCAGCCTATCCGTAGTTTTCCTGGTTTTGCCTGTGATTATAAACATCTACCTGACAAATAATTTCAAAACGCCTTTCCCGTTTTATATGGTCATCACTCTGGCAGGCATCCTGGCTGCGTCAGTCCTTGTGATCGGCTCGTTAGTCTTTACAATCTTTGCCTGGACACACCGGTACTGGAATCTTGCAGGAAGGTTGCATTACACGGCCATCACCCTGGCGTTGGTAGGTATGGTCTGGATAACCTTTTATTGGAGGCTGCTGGGTTTTCGATTTTAACTCGGAGAACGATTCTCGACTCTCGAATAAATGAGGACTAAGAAAAATGATTACACACATCAATTCCCAGGTTCAAAAAGACCAACCCTGTATCACCTCGGCTTACGATAGCCCGGCAAGCCATGCACCGGTGCCTTTGATAGAACTGCATGACTTGTGTAAGAATTATGGAGCAAAGACCGCGGTTGATCACGTCAACCTTAATGCTTTTGGTGGAGAGGTCTTCGGGTTCCTCGGGCCTAACGGCGCAGGCAAGACCACAACCATCAAGATGATCGTCGGTTTACTGCAGCCCACCTCAGGGACGGTGAAAGTCGCCGGTTACGATTTACGTGAAAAGCCCTTGCAAGCCAAATTCTGCAGTGGCTTTGTGCCGGATACCCCAAACTTGTATTCCAAGTTATCCGCCCGCGAATTGCTGCGCTTTGTCGGCGACCTGTACTGCATGGATCCCAAACTGGTCGAACATCGCATCGAGCACCTGCTAAGCCTATTCGGCCTTGTCGAAGCCGGCGACGCCTTGATCGATTCGTACAGCCATGGAATGCAGCAAAAAACCTCGCTGGCAGCCGCACTGATGCATGATCCGAAGGTTCTGGTGCTCGACGAACCAACCGTTGGGCTGGACCCAAAATCGGCCCGCCTGATCAAAGATGTCTTACGGCAATTTGCCGACCGGGGCTCGCTAGTTTTTGTCACTACTCATATCCTCGAAATTGCTGAGCGCATGTGTGACCGGATTGGAATCATTAACCAGGGAAAGCTTATCGCTGTGGGAACGCTGGACGAGTTGCGCGCCCTGGGCAGGGGGGAGACCAACCTGGAAGACATTTTCCTAAGATTGACCGGTGGGCCTGAAGAAACTGAAATCGACGAGGTGTTGGAATGAACGCGGAATCGACGATGGGCCGCCAGCCTAATTCTTTCAGGTTTTACGTACTTAAACTAATCAGGCTACGATGGCTGATCTTCATCACCGGGTTCAAGCGGGCCAGACTGACCCACAAGCTCGTGTACCTGGCCTTTGGAATATTGATCCTGGCGGTTTTAATTGGAACCTACCTGCTGACGAGCTATGTGCTCGGCCTGTTGAATTCCCCTGAAATCAGAGACAGTGGGATAAACCTGGATTCCCTCATCGTGTCTATTCCTCCTTTGATTATTTCGGGGTCCTTCCTGGTGATCATGATGTTCAGTTTTGGGGTGCTCTTGCAAGCGTTATATTTGGCAAACGATATGGACTACCTCTTATCTTCCCCCATTCCCATCCGAGCCATTTTCTTGACGAAGCTGCTGCATGCAATCCTCCCTAACGTGGTCCTGATCATGGTCTTCGCTTTGCCGATCTTATTCAGCTTGGGAATATCAAATGGGTACAATGTTTTATACTTCGCCTTCGCATTTGTGACTCTGGTCTTTTTATCACTGGCAGCCGCTGGAATTTCAAGCTTGTTGGTGATGGCGGTGGTGCATTTCCTACCCGCTAAACGGGTGGCTGAGATCCTTGCATTTGTGGCTGCCATATTCTTTATGGCTATCTCCCAATTGGGTAATCTTACTGGCGTAAGCTCTGGATCTCTCACTACGGAGCAGATAATCAAAAGCGCTCAAGTTCTCACTAATCTCAATCAATCCTGGTCGCCTTTATCCTGGGGTGGGCTAAGCCTGGTAGAACTGGGCCAAGGTCACTGGCTTTCGGGTATCATCTTCCTGGCCTTGACGTTATGCCTTACCGGGAGTCTTTTCTGGGTGGCGCTGAACGCGGCTGAATACTTGTATTATACCGGGTGGGCGTCGATCCGGGTGAGTGGCCAACCTCAAAAGCACCCACATGTGGAGAAACGCCATACTACAAACGGAATAACCACCAACCTTTCCAGGCGCTGGTTGCCTTCTCAGGTAAGGGCGATCCTCTATAAAGATCTCATCAACTTGAGCAGAGACCTGCGATTTACCTCCCAGATGGTGATGCCGTTGATAATGGGTATCGTCTTTATGGTGATGGTATTGCGTGGCGGAAACAAACCTTCTATAGGGGTAGAGAACACCCCAGAGTTGCTTATCAGCTGTCTCCAGTCGGCTCAGGCTTACGCAAGCATGCTGGTTCCACTGTTCGTAGGTTCATCATTGGTTTTGAACCTGGCATTGCTCTCATTCTCGATAGAAGGCAAGAGCTTTTGGATTCTGCAGACTTCTCCGGTCAATGCCCGCAAGCAACTGGTAGCCAAATTCATCGTCGCTTATATCCCATCGCTGATCATTTGCTGGTTTTTCCTGTTTGCAGCTGCATTATTTAGGAGCGAACCAATTTCTATGTTCCTTTATGAAGTATTCGTCTCGGCTTTGATCCTGGCAGGATTGAATGGAGTCATACTTTCCATCGGAGTGAGGGGAGCCAATCTTGATTGGGATGACCCTCGCCGAATTTATTCGATGGCAACCGGTCTTTTAGGAATCCTCGTCGCCGTCGTATACTTGCTTGTCGTTGCGCTTTTCTTTCTCGCTCCTACGGTTGGATTACCACTCATCGGTATGTCAGCAGGGATAGGGCAACTGGCCGGGCTAACGATAGGAGGTCTACTCTCTTTAGTTTCCGCAGTCGTTCCATTAGTGTTAGTAAAAACACACGTTTACAGGATCGGAGAGGATTGATGCCCTAATGCGAAATGAGTAGCAAATTGTCTTTCAATTTAAAAGGGATGTCAGAGAACATGAAATCAATTTTGCGAATTTTCCTGCTGGCTGTACTTTTTGTGTCTTTCTACGGGAGCGAGCATATGGCCTATGCCAGCTCTGCATCAAATGATTTTTCACAAGTAGACGCCTACATCACCGAGACCATGCGCATCCTGCCCATCAAAGGTATGGCGCTGGCCATCGTGAAGGGCGACCAAATCATCTACCAACAAGGATACGGGATTGCCAATGCCCAAGGCGACCCAGCCACGTCGCAGACTCCCTGGCCGATGGCTTCAGTCACCAAGTCATTCACCGCCCTGGCCATCCGGCAGTTAGAAGCGGCCGGGAAGATCGACATGGATGCCCCCCTGCAAACCTATCTGCCTGAGTTTCGCCTGGGGGATATACGGGCAGCATCTATGGTGAGCGTGCGTCATTTATTCAATCACTCCAGTGGGATTTCCAACCAGGAGGGCGACCAACCCTATCTCTACTCACGGCAAACCACATTTGAGCAAGCTCTTCAGCAATTGTCACATTACCGCCCCACCTATCAACCTGGTGAACATTACGAATATAGCAATTGGAATTATGTTCTGCTCGGCGAAGTGATTGCGCGTGCAAGCGGCCAGTCATACGCCGAATATATGCAGCAGAACATTCTCGCTCCACTGCAAATGTCTTCTTCCGGTTTTGGGGATTACCATAGCTTCCCACGGGCAGCTAGCTGCAACATGATTGCCTTTGGTATCCCAGTCCCTTATGACGAGGAGTATTATCCGGTCATGCTTTCTGCCGCTCATCTCACTACAACGGCAGAAGATATGGCGCATTACCTGAGCGCATTCTTCGGACAGGGACAATATCATGGAGAAAACTTGTTGCCAGCCCATACGCAGGGCTGGTATGATCCGTGGTGGAACTGGAGTTATGGCAGTCCCAAATCCGATCTGGTATATGGTTTTTCGGGCGGGCATATTGGCGTCAGTACAAGCTTCCTGCTTTTTCCAGGGCAGAAAGTGGGAGTGGTCTTATTATTGAACACGCGCCTGGATCTACTCTCCCCTACGATCTCTTCCTATGCCATTGCCTTACAGATCGGCAACATCATTCAAAACCAGCCCTATCAATTGCTCTCCAGCCGCAGCTTTTATACACCTTGGGTACTGTTGGATAGTTTTCTACTTCTTTTTACCGCCATCATCTTGTGGCAAGCAGCCAGGTTTAAAAACTGGAGAAACCAATACCAGACCGCCAGAGCCCCAAGCCGGGTTCTCGCCTGGGTGGGCATTGTTTTCGACTTGTTGATCTGCCTTGGAATACTGGCTTTTCCGTCGCTTACCAATGCCACCTGGTCTATCTTGCTCAACCAACGCCCAGACATTGCGATACCATTGCTCCTGATTGTTGTCTGCCTTGCAATGTTAGGCATCCTAAAAATTGCAGTGGCTGCTTGGGGCTTTGGCGGACGAAAAACCGGTCAGGAGCTGGAGGCCTGAGTCGTACCTGCTCGTGGTGTCATGCTCGAATTCAGAAGGAGTTATAAAAGCCTGGTGTTCGATCCCGCCCTCCTGCACGAGCACCCGGCTCATCTGCTGGTAACAACGCAGAATGACCTCATTCACGTCATGCCCAGAGAGAATATTCTGCCTGGCTTTTTCGACCTCCAACGCCAATAGATCATCCTGGTCAGGTTTACGCCGGGCTTTCGGCCAGTATTTGAATAGAAAAGCAGCCAGGCTCGCCATACGATTACGACCAGCCGCACGAGGATGGGAGGAGGCAGGTCAAGCCAGACAGTGAGCTGAGGCTGGACTGGCGGGGGTAGGCAGTTCAAGTGTTTTTTTAGAGAAACCTGGCAGCAGGATACGCACCGGGACGATAAATATCACCGATAGGATAAGAAAAAACTTGAGCAGGTTTATCAAAAAATTTCTTCCAAACCATCCCCATGACCCGCTCATAAAGCATTACTAGCATGCAAACGCTCAGTATAATTTCCAGAAAACTTAGTAGAAAGGTATTAATGTATAGATGACCCTGCATAGATGGGGCAAATTCGAGAATGATCTGGTATCTGTTTTCCAACGCAGGTAGTAGCATACCTATTTGGAACCCCATTTGGGATAGGCTGGTCGCCAACAAGGATGTCATGAGAACAGCCAACCCCAGGAAGGTCAGGACTTTCTGTTTTTCTCAGTAGGTTATTGAAAGTCTTTCTGCATTTCTTCAATTCAAATGGGGCGTTCTATGTCATATATATCGATTCAGCTTATCGATTGCTGGTGTCTCCAGCCCTGACTTCTGGATCAGAATCTCGAACTCATCCGATTGGATTTTCATTTCATCCTTGGCGGAATTAGCGTATCGGGCAAGAACTAACTCAGCCTGCCGGGTAGCTCAATTCTTTGACGATAATATCAACATGTTCCATCGGCAAAGACCTGAGAACCAGGCGGGCAGTTTGTATTTCTGGATAATCAGTAGACGGTTTCATTTTGGGTGTTCTAACCATGCTTTCTTTCGGTTTGACTGACTGAAAGCAAGGTCAAATTGAGATCCCGAATCCGGTTCAAAACGCCATGCAATCCTGCTTGATCAATGTTGGGGTTAGTGAGAAGGACTTCTCCTTTCTCCAAATTGGTTATCGTCCAACCATCAAAGTATTCAGACCAATGCGATTCAAGGTGATCCTCCAAGAGGATTTCGTAAGAAGAACCAGAATTATTAGAGGTTTTATTGAACATATAGTATTACCTTTCTGACCCACCACCTTTGCATATTCATACTCAAGTCAGACCAGGGTTTACTGCAATGACGATCCCGAATCCCAGATCAGCCATCCGGTGTCGGGGTTGTCTCTTACAAGGTAAAAAACCTGGGTTTGTTCTCCATCAGGGTAAGGCGCCTTGGTATGGTCATATTGCACTGTGTATTGGGCAGATACGGCAATCATATTCTTTGCTATGAATTCGCCAGACCAACCATGGCTTTTAGCGAGCTCGCTCCCGGAATATCTCTTCTGTATCTGTGCCGTTTCCTCGTCTGAGACGGCAACTTTGCCTATGGTAAGGCTGAGAACGCCCAGGTCACCCTGTTTTTCGAAGGAAGGCGTAAAGTCTGAACCGTCCTTTTGGGCCGCCCAAAGAGTCGATTTCCAGGCGGTGAAGTCGTTGTTCTTTTTGGCATCCAGGTAGCGTTGGACCACGCCCACCGCGTCACTCTGCGAGTTTGC
>JAQTMA010000045.1:13870-23167 GCA_028714615.1 Anaerolineaceae bacterium
CGGTAGCGCATCGCTTCCATCGTATCGATCAAATTTGTTTGAGGGTTGAAGCGCACGATGAAGTTCTCTTCTCTCTCTCCATAAGGCACGTATAACAAAGCCGTATGTTCGTCCACGGGCTCCCAGCGGGCGCGCACATCCGTCAACCAAAGGGAGGGAAACCAGATTGCTTCTGCCCAGAGTGCCAGGTTCGCGCCTTGATTGGCATTTTGTTCATCGTAGTAGTTCCCCATCGGGCTTTCAAAGAAGCTCTCCCCATCGATATATCCCTCGTTCACTTTCAACATTGGGATTCCAAACCAGGTAGCTTCGAAATAGTGGCGATAATCTTTACCAGCGGTGTGCACAAAAACGAAGCGCGCCGGTATGGAGATATTCATAAAGGGTTTCATCATCCCTCGTCCTTGAATGACTGCCGTCTCAATCACTGGCACTTCCTCGCCGTACATGGTGCGGTAGAAACGCTCCACTGGCGCCGGCAGCCCGGTAGGCAATGATATCGTCTTCTCCAATGGCGAGGTAATCGCTGGATATGGCGGGACATTCGCCAGATATGCAGGAAAAGACTGCGGCTGGATCTGCAAACCCAGCCAGCCCAACAGGCCAACCGCAAGCAGGACCCCTCCGATGATGAACAGGATGTTTCGCATGGTTTTCATCTGACTCCCTATGGATGTTTCTTCAATTCCCGATCCCCGATCCGGTGGTGTACACGATCTCATGGCGTTCGTTATACGCTTCGATCTTTTTGATGGTAAATCCGCCTTCGCGGACGGCGAAGTAGGTGCTTTCCTGCACTTCCACGGGCTGGGTATGCCCGTCATCCCAGGTAACCAGGACCTGGGTGATCTGCGGATCGCGTACCAGGCCGTAGGCAGTCGAATAGCCAGGGCTCTGGAGCGTAGCCTGAACCCGGCTGCTGCCGGTTGTAACCGGGATGGAGTTGGTCGGGTATACCTCATGACATAGGCCAGCTCCGCTATTTACTTTCCAGCCGTTCAGCTGAGTTTTCTGGGTTTCCAGCACCGTCTCACAAATATCCACACCGCCTCCAAGGCGTGTACCACTGTACTGGACGAGAACCAGGACCTGGTTCTTCAACTCGACAGCTTGAATTGCCTCGACGGAATTGCTGACGATGGTGAAGTTGGCGGTTTTCATCTCTCGGATATGGCGTACCGCGGCATATTCTGGGGTCAGGACAATCATTGGGGTCTGGACCTCAATCTTTGTACTTACCCACCAAACAATCAGGAGAATTGCCGCCAGGAGGAATAGTGTTGTGATTGGGAGAATGATCTTTTTCATGGAATTATCGTAGCCGTACAAATCCTTGCTGTCGACTATCCAAAGATCAGTCTGGGGTTTGTTTTTAGCAATCAAAAACCACCCCGACGATGATGCGGGGTGGTTTTTGAAGGAAAGAGGGGTTTTGCCTCTAGATCAATTCAAGATCTTTGGCTTTCGCAATCGCCTGAGTTCGGCTCTCCACTTGCAGCTTACCCAGAAGGTTGTGAACGTGGTATTTTATCGTTCCTTCCGCAAGCACCAATTTGTCCGCCATTTGCCGGTTGGAAAAGCCTTGGGCGAGAAGTTGGAGCACTACGACTTCTCGAGAAGTGAGGGGTTCCGGTAAATCGTCCAAGGGACCTCGGGCCTGGGGTAGTGCACAAAATCCCTGGAGGATTTTCAAGGTATATACCTCATGGATGGGATTCACTTGTTGAAGATATGCAGAGAGCAAGGCCCGCGCCGGTTCGCCGGTGTCAAGAAAAATCCTCATGTAGCCACCCGCCTCGGCCATGGTAAGACATTCATCCAGGCAATCCATAGCTGCTGAGGTTTTTCCGTGAGAAAACTGAATACTGGCCTTGAGGATCAAAACCTCAACCAGGGAATTCACCCGCCCAGCGGACCGAGAACTGGTTTCCAATTGGGCCAATAATCGTAAACATTCCTCGTCCCTTTCCAGATGGCGATCAACCATGGTTTTTTTCATCCATACCCGCACCAGCACGATCAAGCGCATCTCGAGATATTCGTCGATCAAGCCTCCGGTGGCCACTCTGGTGTTAAGAGTTGAAATTTGATCAGATGACCATGGATCGAGCCTTGACCACTCACCTTGAGTTAACCAGATTTGGACAAGCGCGATATCTACAAGACTATGAACATGCGGGGTCATCAGCCGGTTCTTTCGTTCTACATCAGCTTTTTGAATAGCCTGCATGCTACCAGCGAGATCCTCCTGGATCAGCAAAATTTGGGCCAGGCTTGTATAGGCCGTCGCAATGATATTATGGCTGGGCCACCATTGGATGTAGTCGATCGCCCGGTGGGCGTGCGTGAGAGCCAGGTCAAGCTCGTTTTGTTCCAGAAAAATAAAGCTCAAGAACGATTCGTCTCGAGACAGGTTGCCTTGATTTTGAATCCCGCGCTCGGCTGCCATCTGCAATGAATCGCGAATGATATCTCTTGCCTGCGGTAGTTTTCCCACCAGCCTGGTTACATTGGCCAAATCGGTCCAGATATCCCGCAAGATCGCTCCCGATTCAAGCGCATACTCCGTCGCCTTGGTTAATGAGTCGATGGCCTGGTGGAGATTTCCCAGACTTCGATAGGCCCAGCCTGTCACCCAATGCAGCACAGCACGTTCTTTCGGCTCCATTTCCGGAATGTCGTTCGAAGCTTTTTGGGTGAAAGTGATTGCACGCTGGGGGTCGCCAGAACAGACTGCTTTTAGCCCTCGCAGAATCCAAATCATGGAGTGGATGGTAGTGATCTCTTTGGGCGACAGTTCCCATTCTTGCCCGTTCCTGGTACCCTCTCCTTGCTTTTCCCTGGCCACAAGGATCGCCTCCGCTTGATTCAGGTAGGGATCGATGTGGTCGATCCTCCCCGCCTGGGAATACACCTCGGCCACCAGGGCAGACAGCTTTGGATTCCGGAAAATCTCATCTTGAGGCAGGTCATCTATCCATTGCAGAATGGTGACCATTTTCCCGTTTTCGAGATAGGTGGGAATATGATCCGTCATCAGTCGGGCAGCATTCTGCCAATCTTTTGCTGCCAATGCATGCTGAATGGCTTCTTCGATCCATCCATTATTTTCCAACCAAACCGAAGCCCGGGTATGCAGGATGGGCGCCAATTCAGGTAAAAGATGCTGAAGGTATGTTCGGAGAAGATCGGCAAAGAGATGATGATACCGGTACCAGACGCGCTCATCATCTAATGGCACGATGAATAGATTCGAGCGTTCCAATTGAGTTAATCGGCTCTGCGTTTCGCCAGGAACAATGGCGTAATCCAGTGACGATGGAGAGGCCCGTCTTACGTGCTCGGATTGGTCGGTTAGGACAAAATCACATAGAGGTTCGCTCAACTGCTCCAAGATGGATGTTTTGAGAAGGAACTCTCGGATTTCAACCGGTTGCCGGTTCAGAGTTTCCTCAGCAAGGTAATCCATGATAAAGCGATGGCTTCCCGAAAATGCTGAAATGAATTGGACAAGATCGGAGCGACCTTGCATGGAGAGCGCCGCCATTTGTAATCCTGCTATCCAGCCCTCGGTGCGATTCGCAAGGACTGTAATCTGCTCAGGAGTAAGCGCCAGGTGACAGACCTGATGGAAAAACTGTGTCGTTTCCATAGCAGTAAAGCACAAGTCGTACGCTCTCATCTCGGTCAATTGATTGCAAGCTCGCAGGCGGGCGAGTGGCAAGGGGGGATCAGAACGTGTCGCGATCACAACATGGACATTCAAAGGCAAGTGGTCCAGGAGAAAGGTGATGCCATCGTGGATGGCAGGATTGCTGATGCATTGATAGTCATCCAGCACCAGAAGGACCGATTGAGGAAGGTCCTGTAACTCATTGATCAACATGGATAAGGGGGTGGCTGGGTGGAGAGAATTAGAAGATTGAATAACTGTTCGGGTTTCCGCACCCACCCCCGGATGAGCCTGTTCCAATGCAGTGGTCAGATAGGTCAGGAAGCGGATTGGGTCATTATCTCCGGGGTCCAGGGAAAACCAGCAAACTGCCCAGGGAGGTGAAGACCCCGCTTTCTGCAGGGAATCAATCCATTCCGACAAAAGGGTGGATTTTCCGTATCCGGCGGGAGCACTGATTAAAGTCAGTGCCCTCTGTGCACCCTGCTCTAATTTAACAAAGAGATGCTGCCGGGATACCAAACCAGGGTGCCGATGTGGGATAAAGAGCTTGGTCTTGATCAGCGGTTGATTGACCGGGGTGGCCGGAGGGGGAATCGGGGCAGCCTGTGAAAGGGCGCCCTGGTTTCCGATCTTCCCGGTTCGAATTTGTTGATAGAGTGCAGTGGTTTCTTTTTCCGGAGATTGGCCCAAATCAACTTGCAGCCAGTGTTCGCATTCCTCAAATTGGCGGATGGCCGCGCTTCTCTGTCCTGACAGGGCGTAGACTTGCATCAGCCACCGATGAGCAGGCTCATGCAGGCGGTCTAGGCTGACCCATTGGCGGCTTCTGAGGATTGCTTTTTCCCATTCACGATTGGCTGAATAAACGCCAGTTAACGTCTCCAGTAAGGCGACCAGATCTGACCGTAAACCCTGCGCCTGCAAGAGCTGCCATTCATCAAACTCTGGACAATCTTTGAGAGAGAATCCTTCGAGAAAATCCCCCCGATAAAGAGAAACAGCTTTTTCGAGATGGTCGATACATTCTGGACAGACCTTTTCCTGGTGTGCATGCGCCTTTATGCTTGCCTGCAGTGAGCAAAATTCGCTGACATCTGACCATACTTGGGCATCTGGATCGATTCCTATTATGTCTCGGTTGCTCAACAGGATTCCAGAACCGAAGGTTTGGATTATCGAGGCAAGTGTACGACGCAAATTTGCATGTGCCCGGGTTTGGTCAAACTCAGGCCAGAACAATGCTGCCAGCTTTTCTCTGGATTGAGGCTTTTCTGAGATACTTAAGAACGCCAGTAGGGCAGTAGCTTTTCTGGTTTGCATATGGAGGGTACCGGTACCGCCCTCAATCATCGGGGTACCTAACCAGAAAAATCGTGAGGTCGTCATCAGGTGCCTTTTCTTGTCGATTCGAATGTCCAGCGCAAACGATGTTAAAAGGTCAAGTTTGTCTCTGGAAGAAACAACTCCGGATTGAATAGAACCAAGATCAATAACTATTCCGTTTTTACCGAGAAGTAGTAGGCGATATTTATCAGTTGAACCACTTATTAGTTTACATCAAAAACAACTTTTATTCGGGGGACATTGCGTCTGTAACGATCTGTGTACCGTAAATTCAACGAAAATGAGACGGTTGTATCGTATTCTACTTTTGGAAGTTCTTCTCACAATTGGTTTGAAGCTCCGCAAAGAACCAGATCGATCCATGTCAAGCCGACACAGGATGGAGATTGGATCCCTTGCGACACCGCTACAGTAAGTCTTTCCTCCGTCCTAATCGATGATAGGGATCAAGGTTCAGAGATGGGAAGGTGGAGGGTGATACCGAAAGGGGAACAAGAAGACATGAACAATATGATGGTTACGAATAACCAGTATAAAAGCATGACAAACCTGATTTTTTCAAGGCCGATATTTTAAGGAGCAAAAGCAAAATGGCACACATAAGCATCTCTACTGATTCTCCGACAATCGATTATCAGCCCGATTCTCAGAATCAATGTCTTTCGATGTGGAACACGATTGTCCTTCATCTTATTCCAGGCGCGCTGATCACCGCCTTTATCTTCCTGACAGCCCCATTCCTGATTCGGGCCGGTTTCCCGCCAATCATGGCACTCTACCTGGCGATCCTGCTGATCTTGATCCCTTTTGAACTTGGCTTCCTGTTTTACCAGGGGAAAAAATTGTATGGGCGCTATTCCCTGGATGGCGTTGTACTTTTCCGCGAGCGCACGCCCATCTGGCCGATGATCTTTTTGATCGTTGCCTTATTCCTTTGGAGCGGTCCCGTATTTAGCCTGCTTCCAACGTTGGACACCTTTCTCGCCCAAACATTTTTCGCCTGGTTCTCAGACTGGTCATTCCCCGCCAATCTACTTGGCAATTCAAGCCAGTATTCGCAGGCAGCTCTCACAGTGACGATCGTTGCCGGTTTCCTTATTAACGGGATCGCCGGTCCGATCGTCGAGGAGCTGTATTTCCGCGGCTACTTACTGCCACGCATCCCCGCTTCGAAGGGTTGGGCGCCGCTAATCAACATTTTGCTCTTCTCCTTGTACCATTTCTTCTCACCCTGGCAGAACCTTACCCGCATCCTGGCTTTTCTCCCGTTCAGTTATGCAGTGGCCTGGAAGCGAAACATTTACATCAGCATGTGGGCTCATTGCCTATTGAATACAGCGGGGATGGTTATTGCATTTGCGCTTTGATCGACGAGGTGGCACTGCTCCTTGCCGGGCATTTTCCTGGTATGGATCGCGAATCCCTGCCTAGGCTGCCAGAAAATCTGCTTCCGCAGCTATGTCGAGCCGGTGGATTTGATTAATCATCTACCGCATTATAAAAGTCGAAAAGAAGACTTGATAAATTAAGTCATAAGGTAATGAACACAAATGGCCGATAAATATACCCAAACTGAGATTCAGAGTTCCGTACCCGGTGATTTCCAAGAAGTCGTACACTATAAGTTGTCCGATAGCACTTCCAGAGGGATTCCGATTCTGGCGATTTTCTTATTTCTGCTCAGTGGATCCTTGTTTCTGGCCTTTGCATTGACGATCGGTAAACTCGATCTGAGCTTTACGCAGGGGGGCTTTAAGATTGGCATATGGGAAGCCGGGGTCGGTCTGGCTGCCATTCCGGCAACGATCGTCTTTCACGAGGTGGTCCATGGGCTTACAATGCGTATGTTTGGTGCTCAACCAAAGTATGGGATGTTGCGGACGCATCTCGTGTTTTACGCTACTGCACCGGGGTATGCGTTCCAGCGTAATGCCTGCATCACGGTAGAAATAGCGCCATTCGTTGTGTTGAGCGTTCTGGCAATCATGGGGTTGTTCATCCTTCAGGGATCCATTTGGGTACCACTGCTGGCCGTTTGCGCCGCCATGAATGCCGGCGGAGCAGCTGCCGACTTGTGGATGACTTCTAAGATCTTTCGTTACTCAAAAGCAGCCTATATAATCGATGAAAGAGATGGCTTTAAAGTCTTGACTGGACCATAAATCATGTTACGAAATGCGCTATGGAATTTAGTAATACCCGGATTCTACGTTGCCTAACCAGTCAAAGAAAGGTTTTTTTACCCCCCCCCACTTTCAATGTAGAAATGGGCAATTTGAGCCGATTTTACATCAATTTTCAAATAAAATCGCTACTTTACACCCACTTTTGAGATATCTTGGAGTTTACGATCAGATTAAAGGTTTCACCTATTAGTTGAAATTGACACTCTTAGCAGAGGATAAAGATGGAAAAACATTCAGCGCTTAATTCGCTTCTCCCTATCATTTTGCTCTTGGCACTGGCAGCGACTGGGGCGGGAGTGTTCTGGCAGCCAGGCTATAGCCCATTCAGGTTCACCACCCTGCACGGTGAGACGGTCCAGATCGCCGGAGGAAGCCTGTACGCACACGACACCCTCTTCACTGCAGCCGCTTCGCGCGGGACGGATATCGTCACGCTCTTCGTGAGCCTGCCCCTGCTGATCGTCTCCTTCCTTCTTTACCGGCGAGGTTCGCTGCGCGGTGGGCTCCTGCTGGCAGGTGCGCTGGCTTACTTACTCTATTATGGCGCCTCTCTCGGGCTTGCTACAGCATACAATCCCATGTTCCTGGTCTACCTGGGGTTATTCTCAGCCAGTTTCTTTGCCCTCGTGTTGATCCTGACCTCCATCGACCTGAACGCGCTGCCCGGCCGCTTCTCACACCACCTGCCGCGAGGCGGGATCGCGATCTTCATCATCGTGGCGGGATTGGGAACCGGCTTCATCTGGCTCAGCGACGCGGTTTCGGCACTGGTCGCCAACCGAGCGCCGGCAGCATTAGGACCCTACACCACGCTGGTCACCTACACGCTCGACGTGGGGATCATCATGCCGGCAGCACTGATGGCAGGCATCCTGCTCCTGCGGCGCAGCGGGCTGGGATACCTGCTGTCTGCCGTGTTGACGGTGATGCTTGCCCTGGTGGGGGCGATGGTGATCATGCAAACCGTCGTGCAGTTGAGCACCGGGATCCTGTTCAGCCCGGGTGAACTGATTGGGAAAGTAGGCTCGTGGATCATCCTGGGCCTGGTTGCCCTCGGGCTCGCGGTCGCATTCATGCGCAATATATCGGACACGGATTAACACGGATCTACAAATAAATCGAGTGGCCTGTGGTCAAAAAAGTAAAAAATCTGTGTTTATCAAGGCTGATAAGCTGCACGCTAATAAAATAGCCATTCGTAGGAGTCATTGCGAGTAAATCCACATCGCTCCGCGCATTTCTTTCTGGAGGAAACTGGGCTGTACTACTTTGCGCCGTTCTTCCTTAATATCGAGCCTCATCTCCAAAGGTTTGGTGCGTAATTGAGCGGGCCTTGGGTTGATGAGTAAACAAAAATGGAGTTGATGATGAGACAGTCCATTGTTCATGTGGCCCTTGTGGTCAGGGATTACGACGAAGCGATTGCTTTTTATACCCAGAAACTTCATTTCACCCTGCTGGAGGATACCTACCAGCCTGTGCAAGACAAACGCTGGGTGGTGGTTGCTCCACCGGGGTCAGTGGGTACTACCCTATTGCTGGCGAAAGCCTCTAAACCCGAACAAGAGCAGTTTGTGGGCAACCAAACCGGCGGGCGGGTCTTTCTATTCCTAAACACCGATGACTTTTGGCGGGACTACACCGAGATGGTTGCCAAAGGGATCAGGTTTGTCCGGCCGCCCAAAGAAGAAGTATACGGGCTTGTCGGGGTGTTTGAAGATCTCTACGGCAATTTATGGGATTTGTTGCAGTTGAATGCTGATCATCCCATATCACAGCGGTAGGGCTAATTCCAGGTCAATCACGCTAAGCTCAGGTCACTCATGCCCATGAACGTGATTCGAAGAATTATCGTGCAGGCACTGCTAGTTGCAATCGTCTGCGTCGCCTGTGTACTTTCGTTTGCCCAAAGCGGCAACCAAGACTCTAATTTAAGGAGCAGCGATATGTCAACCTTTGTCGCCCCAGTCGTTGTCGAGTTTCCCTTGCGAGGTGAATGGATGGCTCCGAATACCCCGGGGAAGCAAATCCCCAGCCACGGCACGGACCAGCTTGCGGAAACCTACGCTTACGATTTCCTGCAGGTGGATT
>JAQTMA010000046.1:0-5153 GCA_028714615.1 Anaerolineaceae bacterium
TTGGATGGTTGCAGTATAAACCGGTTGTGGGGATGGAAACACCGACTGAAGTCTGATTGTAGGTAGGACTGGGGATGGAAATTGATATCCCGTGTACGGGCACGGGGTTGAGCTCCAGGATTTTGGGGTGTTCTATGTACGGGCACGGGGTTGATTTCCAGGATTTTGGGGTGTTCTATGTACGGGCACTGGGTTGAGTTCCAGGATTTTGGGCGTTCATCCCAACCCCGTGCCCCTACCCCATGGCATTTCCGGGTTGGTTGATATCCCGTGTACGGGCACGGGGTTCGGTTCCAGGATTTTGGGTATTCTATGTACGGGCACGGGGTTGAGTTCCAGGATTTTAGGTGTTCTATGTACGGGCACGGGGTTGAGTTCCAGGATTTTGGGGTGTTCTATGTACGGGCACGGGGTTCGGTTTCAGGATTCTGGGCGTTCATCCCAACCCCGTGCCCCTACCCCATGGCATTTCCGGGTTGGTTGATATCCCATGTACGGGCACGGGGTTCGGTTCCAGGATTTTGGGTGTTCATCCCAACCCCGTGCCCCTACCCCCACGGAATTTCCAGGATGGTTGATACCCCATGTACGGGCACGGGGTTCGGTTCCAGGATTCTGGGTGATCATCCCAACCCCGTGCCCCTACCCCATGGCATTTCCGGGTTGGTTGATATCCCATGTACGGGCACGGGGTTCGGTTCCAGGATTTTGGGTGTTCATCCCAACCCCGTGCCCCTACCCCCACGGAATTTCCAGGATGGTTGATACCCCGTGTACGGGCACGGGGTTCGGTTCCAGGATTTTGGGTGTTCATCCCAACCCCGTGCCCCTACCCCCACGGCATTTCCGGGATGATTGATATACCATGTACGGGCACGGGGTTCGGTTCCAGGATTTTGGGGTGTTCTATGTACGGGCACGGGGTTGAGTTCCAGGATTCTGGGGGTTCAACCCAACCCCGTGCCCCTACCCCACGGAATTGACGGATTTGGTTCCAGGGTTTTGGGCGTTCATCCCAACCCCGTGCCCCTACCCCACGCAATTGCCGGGTTGGTTGATATCCCATGTACGGGCACGGGGTTCGGTTCCAGGATTCTGGGGGTTCAACCCAACCCCGTGCCCCTACCCCGCGCAATTTCCAGGATCGTTGATATCCCATGTACGGGCACGGGGTTCGGTTCCAGGATATTGGGCGTTCATCCCAACCCCGTGCCCCTACCCCACGGAATTGACGGGTTTGGTTTCAGGATTTTGGGTGTTCATCCCAACCCCGTGCCCCTACCCCACGGAATTTCCGGGATCGTTGATATCCCATGTACGGGCACGGGGTTCGGTTTCAGGATTTTGGGTGTTCATCCCAACCCCGTGCCCCTACCCCCACGGCATTTCGGGGATGGTTGATATCCCGTGTACGGGCACGGGGTTGAGTTCCTGGATTATGGGCGTTCAACCCCGTGCCCCTACCCCCACCGCGCATCGGGAGGGTTTTCCCAAACAGAGACGAAGACATGGAATCGCGGTGATATTCTCACTAGCCGCGGGGGCGCTGAGGTTTATAACCTTTTTTTCTCTGCGTCCCTGCGGCTCTGCGCGAGAACGAATGGTGAAATCCACCCCCCCAAAGCAACCGCATGCCGGGAGCGAGCAATTACTTCGCCAGGGGAATTCTCTCGCGATGCCGCAGGTTGAGGAGATTGAACAGGTAAGCCACCACCAGGAACACCAACAAGCTGTTGCGCACCAGGACAAGTTGCATAAAGCCGGGAATCGATGGCAAGAGCTCAACATTGAGGCTGAGCCCATAGAACGCGTAAATCAGCGTCGTGAATATGGCGATGGAGCCCCAGCTCAGCAACCAGATTCTCCGGCTGCTCCCGGCGTAAGCCAGCAGCGGGGCCAGCCAGATCAGGTATTGCGGGCTGAACACCTTCCCGGTGGCCAGCAAGAGCAACAGAATTCCTGCCGCTGCCTGGACCAGGTCGATCTTTTTCCAGATCTGCAACAGGAGTACGGTCACCCCGCCCACCGCCAGGCAGACCAACATCAATTCAGAAACAGCGCCTGCCAAAGGGCTGAGGATGTTCAAGGACTCAAACGACATCTTCCACACGACCGGAACGTTCGCGAAAGAAGCCAACCACAGGAGACTGCTGCCGATCGACTCGACCTGGAAAGGCCGCGCAACCATGTTCGCCAACCAACCGAGCAAAGCACCCTGGAAGTTGAACAGGCCGATGGCGGCAGTACCTTCCAAAAAGACGCCCAAAAAGATCAGGGTATTGCTCCAGCGGCAACCGTTCATGCTGCTCAGCAAGCGCCGCAAGCCATTCAACCCTGCTTTCCAGCTTCTCGATTTGGGAGGGAAAGCGAGCCCACCCGCATCTCGCTGCTCAGCCAGGAACAACACCGGCCAGATAGCCAGCGGATAAGCCTTGGTCAGCACACCCACGGCCAGAGCTACGTACGCCCAACCCCACCGTTTTCGCTCAGCCAGAATCACCGCTGCCAGCGTCAACCCGGCGGGAAGCAGGTCATAGCGCATGAAGGCAAACACCCCGGCGGCGCTCAACAGATGCAGGGCAAATACGCTGTGAGAGCCGGGGGGACCGAAACGCAACAGTAGGCGATAAACGGCAAAAAAGACCCCCGCAATCAACAGCGCAAAACCAATGGGGAAGCTGAGCTCCGGAATGAGCAGCGGAATGGAAAAGAATAACAACGAGAAAGGGGGGTATTCCGGAGGGAACGTGTGGTATTGGATGAAGGTTTTGAGAAAGCTGCACGGCGCGGACTGTAGCAGTGCAGAATTTCGATCTCCTGTCCAGAATGCCACGGAATAGCATTGATAATGAACCACATCGCTGGTAGGGAATTCTGCCTGCCAAACCGCAGCGATCATCAAGATCGAAGCAACTACCAGGAAGGGGAGATATGCCTGAAAACCCTTACGTGCGTAAAGGATATCTTCGATGGATGCAGATAAACCAGGTTGGCGGCGCGACTGCGCCTCAATGTCTTTGAGCATACGCAAATATCGAATCCCGGGATACAATCAGAACCGTCGTAAGGCCTTCGTATTGTACTTGAAGAATGCCTTGATTCCAGCGGAGATTTCACCGGTATCTCGAACCGGTGGGTTGTGCTTTTTCGACTATAATGGTGAAAGTACATCGATATGCAGAGGGAAGGTATGCCACCGAACCAAAACTTAAAACCCACCCCCAAGAAGATTACCATAACCCCAGACGGCCCTTACTGCATCCAGGGAGGCATCCCCCTGGTGCGCAAGACCCAGGTGGTATCAGAATACGGCGAACCGCTCACCTGGAAAAAAGATGGGATTGTCGAAACGGACGAGAATTACTCACTGTGCCGCTGCGGGCAGACGAGTACCAAACCGTTCTGTGACGGGACCCGTCACGAAATCGAGTTCGACGGCACCGAAACAGCCGATCCTCGTACGATGGCCGAGCGCCAGCGGATATTTACCAACGGGACGCGTATCGTGGTAAAACGCGATTTCACGCTGTGCTCGGAATCGGGGTTTTGCGCCAACTGTGTTGCCAGCATCGAAGAAATGATCCCTTTTACGGATGATACCCAGATGCGCGCCCAGGTGATGGCCATGATCGAACGCTGCCCGTCGGGAGCATTGGCCTATTCCATCGCGGAAGGCGATGCGGACATCGAGCCCGACCTGCCCGAGCAGATCGCGCTGACGATCGAAATCACCTCCTCCGGCCCGATCGACGGCCCGCTCTGGGTGACAGGCAATATTCCCATCGAACGCGCCGACGGGCAGCCGCTCGAAACGCGCAACCGGGTCACCCTGTGCTGCTGCGGCCTCTCCAAGATCAAGCCGCTGTGCGACGGCGCCCACCGCGCCGCACAGGTGAAGAAGATGGTGAGCCAACAGTCCGGCGACTGCGAGTCGCTACCGAAAGACCACATACCCCCTGTAGATTTCTTTAAGCGGTAAGGGTTATCCCCGGTCTTCCATATATTGCTCATTTGTATCGTGCAGGCATTCTGAGCCTCACCTGAAACCTAGCTGCGAATTTCCGGTTTCCTCAGAGATAGGCGGACCAATGTCGCAGAAATCCACAGTTGCCGTTTTATACACCCGACCCGAAACTGTCCTGGATGATTACCAACGCTTGTTCGAGCTGGCCGGCGGGAGGGACGCCTTGCCCCATGGCATCACCACGATGCTTAAAGACAACATCACCTGGCACTTCCCCATGCCCGCAGCGAATACCACCCCCTGGCAGTTGGAAGGCTCGATTCGCGCTTTGCGCCAGGCCAGTTATGATGACTTGGTGTGCGTGCAGAACCAGACAGTGATCACCAATGCCTTCAAAGGCGAAGACCTCAATGGCTATCTACCCATCTTCAAGCAGTACGACGTTGCGGTGCGCTACAATTTCCGCAAAGAAGACATGCGATGGATCCACTACCAGCCCAAGGGACGAATGTTAGCCCTGGATCATATCTACCCGGAAGGCATCTACATCCCGGATTACTTCATCGGCAAGAACGTCGTCCACCTCCCTACAGTCAAGACGCATATGTATACTACCACTACCGGGGCGATGAAGAATGCCTTTGGGGGCTTGTTGAACAAATACCGTCATTACACACATAGCTGGATCCACGAGACTTTGGTCGACCTGCTAACGATTCAGAAGGAGATTCACCCGGGTATTTTCGCGATCATGGATGGTACCAGCGCCGGTAATGGCGCCGGTCCGCGCATGATTCAGCCAATTACGAAGAATATCATCCTGGCCTCAGCCGATCCGGTAGCGATCGACGCAGTAGCAGCCAGGTTGATGGGCTTTGACCCGATGAGTATCCCGTATATCTGCCTGGCGCACGAGCATGGGTTGGGGACCGGC
Organism: Anaerolineaceae bacterium; assembly: GCA_028714615.1. Next base: position 4,899 of record JAQTMA010000046.1, read on the forward strand.
GACCCGCGTGAGATCGCACTGACCGGCGATGACGTCAGCGGTGAAAATTGGGGCTTCAGGATTGGCCACAACTCGCACAGCTTCCTGGCCTGGCTGGCCTGGTATGGCCCGACCAAGGTCTTCCAGAAGCTGGTGCTGCGCACGCCGCTGGTAACCATCCCTACCTTCATTGGAGAAATCGAGCAGGATTACCTGTATTGGCCGCTGAAGTATCGGAAGGTTGCTGCGAACTGGCGGGCGACCACCCCTTGGGGG
>JAQTMA010000046.1:5253-22945 GCA_028714615.1 Anaerolineaceae bacterium
CCATGTTACTCTGCATCGATATCGGCAACACCAATATCAAGCTGGGCCTGTTCAATAGCGACCAGATGTGCTGCCGCTGGCGCATTTCCACCGACCGGAGCAACCTGGCTGACGAGTACGCCATGCTGATGCAGAACTTGTTTGCCTCGGAGGACGTTTCTCTTCAGGATATCACCGGCTGCGCCATTTCCTCGGTCGTACCGTTGCTTACCCGGGAATTCGAGACCCTGGTAGCGCGCTACTTCCACACGAAGGCGGTGATCCTCGGTCCGCAGACTCTCACCGGCATGCCCATCCACACAGCGTACCCGGTGGAGGTGGGCTCCGACCTGGTGATGAACGCCCTGGCAGCCCGTCACATCTATGGAACACCGGTGATCGTCATCGGCTTCGGCACAGCTACCACCTTCGTGGCAGTCTCAGTCCAAGGAGACCTGGAAGGCGTGGCGATCGCACCGGGTGTAGCCACCAGCGGCGACTCGCTGTTCCGGGCAACCTCCACTCTGCCGCAGGTGGCGCTCGCTCGTCCGGCGGCAGCCATCGGGAAGAACACTGTCGAGTCCATCCAGGCCGGGTTTATCTTCGGGTTTGTAGGCCTGGTCAAAGAGTTAGTGGCGCGTATGCAGGCCGAACTGGGTGGGAACGCCCACGTGATCGCGACCGGCGGCCTGGCCGAGCTGATCGCTCCCGAAACTGCCGTCATCGATGCTATGGAACCCGATTTGACCTTGATCGGCCTGCGATTGATGTACGAGATGAACCGGCCTGCAACCCAGGCCTGACCGAATTCCTTATGATGCCCTGGTATCAGTATATTTGGGTCGGCTTAGCTGCGATGGCAGCCGGTGGGATCAACGCGCTGGCCGGCGGCGGCACATTGATTGCTTTCCCCGTTCTGATTGCGATCGGCATCCCCGCCATCGCCGCCAACGTGACCTGCACGGTGGCGCTCGTCCCCGGCTACCTCGGTGCGACCTTCGCCCAGGCGAACGACCTGCGCTCGCAAAAGGCGCGCTTGTGGCTGTATGCGCCGGCCGGGATTGTCGGGGGGGTGACCGGCGGCCTGCTGCTGCTCAACACGGGCGAGAAGATGTTCCGCGAGCTGGTGCCCTTCTTGATCCTGCTGGGGGCGTTGCTGCTGGCAGTATCCGGACGGATGCGGGCTTGGGTGATTCAACGCATCGGGGAGAGCAGCTCACCGGCGGCTCTCTCGGCGTGGGGCATCCTGCCGGTCGGGTTAGCCGCGGTGTACGGGGGATATTTCGGCGCCGGGGTGAGCGTGATCATCCTGGCGGTGCTCGGCCTGGTGCTGAACGACTCGCTCACCCGGTTGAATGCTTTGAAACAAGCCATTGCTTTCAGCGTCAACCTGTCGGCGGCCATTTTTTTCGTTTTTTCGGGTCACGTGGTCTGGCCGGTAGCCTTGTTGATGGCGGTGTGCGCCCTGGCGGGTGGGGCTCTCGGGGGGCGCCTGGCCGGGCGTATCCCGCCGTCCGTGCTGCGGTGGGTGGTGGTGACGATTGGCGTGACGGTGGCGGTGCTGTACTGGGTGCTCAGGTAAAGACTTTAACACAGAGGACACAGAGTTTAAGAACAAGAGAACCCAGAGGTTTTTTATAATAAGTACTTCTCCGTGTCCTCTCTTTTCTTAAACTCTGTGTCCTCTGTGTTAAAGGTTCTTCCCATTATGAGTACAATACAACCATGCGTATCTTTGGAAGAAATATACAACTAAAACCAGATCCCACCACACGTTCGAACCTGAAGCGCATGGTGGGGCTGGTAGCTCAACGCTGGCGACCATTAGCCGTGGCAGCCGTGCTGCTCGTCTTCTCCAGCCTGATGGGCCTGGCCTTGCCTACCGTGGTGCGCTGGCTGGTCGACACTGTTTTCGTCACGCATAACTACCAGCAGCTCAATTGGGTGGCGGCAGGGCTGCTCGGGCTGTTTATCCTGCAAAGCTTGTTTTCCGTGGGGTATTCTTACCTGATCGCCCAGGTCGGGCAGCGCCTGGTCGCCAACCTGCGCTTGCAGATCTACGAACGCGTGCAGAGTCTGCCGCTGCGTTTCTTTGCCGAACGCCGTACCGGCGAGATCGTCTCGCGGGTCAGCAACGACGTCACCATCGTACAGCAAGCGCTCACCGAAACACCCATCAGCTTCCTCAGCCAATCGGTCACCCTGGTGGGTGGGCTGGTACTGATGCTGGTGATGAACGCCCGCCTGACCTTGTTGGTCTTCGGGATGATCCCGCCGCTGATCCTGATCGGTATGCTCTTTGGGCGGCGGCTGGAACGCCTCTCCACCTCGGTGCAGGACCGGCTGGCGGACTCGACTGTGGCGTTGGAGGAAATGCTCTCGGGGATCCGCGTGGTCAAGTCCTTTGCGCGGGAGACGTTCGAGCGGGCTCGCTTTTCCAAGCAGGTGGAAGCCGCTTACGACACCGCTATCCAGCGCGCCCGGGTGCGGGCTGTGTTCGTCCCGCTGATCAGCTTGTTGGGTTTTGGCGCGTTGACCCTCTTGCTGTGGTACGGCGGGCAACAGGTGGTGGCGGGCAAAATTACCCCCGGTGAGCTGGTCGCCTTCCTGTTTTACATGATGATGGTCGCCGGACCGATGGGCTCTTTCGCCGGGTTGTATGCCCAGGTGCGCGAAGCGCTAGGCGCCGGGCGGCGAATTTTCGAGCTGCTCGATTCGCCCCCCGAACCACTCGACGCGCCGGGCGCGCTCATCCCCGGGCGGCTGGACGGCCGGGTGGAATTTGTTGCGGTGAACTTTGGCTATAGCGGTGACGGGTGCGTACTGGAAAACATCTCCCTGGAGGTGCAGCCGGGTGAGGTAATCGCCATCGTTGGACCCAGCGGGGTGGGAAAGACCACACTGGTCAACCTGATTCCGCGCTTCTACGACCCGAGCAGCGGGGCGATCCGCATCGATGGGCGTGATTCGCGCGAATATGCCTTGCGCAGCCTGCGGGAGCAAATCGGCCTGGTGCCCCAGGAGACCTTCCTGTTCGGCGGAACGGTGCGCGAGAATATCGCCTACGGCCGGCCAGGCGCCAGCGAGGATGAGATCATGGCTGCAGCTCAATCGGCCAACGCTCACGACTTCATCACCGGGTTCCCCGAGCAGTACAGCTCCGTGGTGGGCGAGAAGGGCGTCAAGCTCTCGATGGGCCAGCGCCAGCGCCTGACCATCGCCCGCGTGCTGCTCAAGGATCCACGCATCCTCATCCTGGATGAAGCTACGTCCTCGCTCGATTCTGAGTCGGAGCGCCTGGTGCAAGACGCGCTCGAAAGGTTAATGCGCGGGCGTACCACCTTCGTTATCGCCCACCGCCTCTCGACCATCCAACGCGCTGATCGCATCGTCGTCCTACAAGAGGGACGCATCGTCGAGCAAGGTCGCCACGCCGAATTGCTGCAGCAGGGTGGGCTCTACCAGCACCTGTGGTCGCTGCAGTTCGCGGATCTGGCAGAAACCAAAGCTCCATCCCTTTCCCCTTAGCCACAAGCTACGATCCCTTCGTTTCGCACCAGGATCAAAAAAGGCCCGGTTGGGTCGGTTCGGATTTGACCTGGGCTGCCTGGCGCTCCAGCCATTGCTTCAACTTCCGGCGATCTTCCCGGAATGGGTGGGGAAACCCCAGGGCGCCTTTTTGGAGGAGCAGGCGGTTCCCTGCGGGCATGGCGGGATGGTCGAGCGCAAAGACCGGCAGCCACCTGGCGCGCATGGCTTCGGTTGCCCCCGCCCAGGTGCCGCCCGTTTCCGCGTCGCTTGCCACCACCAGAGCGAAGTCGGCCAGGGTGTAGATGAGGCGGTTCCGTCCCATCGCAGCGCCCACCGAGAACCCGGCGTTCGGGCTGTGCGGTGTGACCAGGCACAAGTCGCCTCGCTCTAGCGCACTTTTGTTATTGCGGATGGCTTTTTCCAGGCTGTCGGCCAGAATGCCCACGGCCGTACCCCGCGCTTCGAGCGCCGCTTCCATGCTGATCGTATCCACACCCTTTGCTCCGCCGGAATACAGAACCAGACCGGATAGCCCGCAAGCATTCCCTACGAAAGCGGCGCACTCCTTGCCGGCATCATCCAGGTGGCGCGAGCCTACCACAGCAATCCCGGGCTGGCCGAGCAGGAGGTTCTCGCCGGCGTAGAACAGCACCACCGGGGCAGAGTCTTTCAAGCGTTGGCGGTACCGTTCCGGATAGGTTGGGTCTGCGCGCGTCAGCGGAGAAATGCCCAGGGATGCGAGGCGGCCCAGCTCTCGCTGTAAGTCGTCGGAGCGCTCGATCAACCTGTCCAGGCGGGTGGCTTCGTCCACCGCTAGCTCCAGCAGCGCTTGCAGGTCGCTAATGGACATCCCCAGCAAATCGGCCGGGTGCAAGTTGGCCGCATGCAGCTTACGGGCCGACAGGTTCCACTCGCGTAGGGTCAGGGCGGAGACGCCCTCAGGAACAGCCAGGTGAGAGCACAAGAGCAGCAGAGCCAGGGAATCAAGAGAGAGGATCATCGCATCCAAAGTAGAAGTCTCATTCCTATGAGTCGGCGTGGATGGTGCGGGTAAGCGTCAGGACGTTGACACACGCCACGCCCTGCTTCAGCAGCAGGCAGGTAATTTCTTCGAGCGTCGCACCGGTGTCGTACAGGTCGTCGACCAGCAAGATGCGTTTCCCGCATAGATCGCCGGTGAGGGTAAATGCGCTGGCCACGTTGGCGCGTTTCTGAGCCAGGGTCTTCAGCTCCTTTTGCGGTTGAGTCTGGCGGTTTTTGACGACCACTGCCTGAACGGGTATCTTGATCCTCCGGGACAAAGCCTCACAGAACACCTGCACGGGGTCCCACTCGCGCAGGTGCGAAGGCGGAACGGGCAGGATGCTGTCTACCCGGGTCAGTTCGGGATGTTCCTGGACGACCGCCTGCGCCTGCGCGACCAGCTCTGGGAGCACTGCAAGATCGCCCTGGTACTTGAGGCGGTACGCCAGGTTCCCAACCCCGCTGCGCCCCCAGTCACCGCCGGAGAAGCGCGAATGGAACCCGAGCGACCAGCCAACCTGCCAGGGACCCAAAATCGGGCGTGGATGAGGGGTGTTAATAAATGAGTCAACCGCTTGGGTATGGTCCAGATGGGCAACCCGCCGGATTTCTGCTTGCACCCCCGGTGGTACATTCCCCGTGGGCTCCACCGACCCCCCTGTCGCAATTGGGGCTTGGATGCGGGCCTTATTTACGGTGGTCAACGAACCTGGCATTTTGACGGCGATGGACTCTCTGCGCTCGAGGGCAGTTTCGCCTTTGGGCGTCAGGCTCAGCACCGGGTACTTCCCGCCGATCACCTTGAGATAACCCTGGTCGGTCAACTGGTCTGCTAACTTTTCGATGTCGACCTGCCGGACGGCAGCCAGTTTGGCGTAATAGCGGTGGCGGTCGTAGTGGAATTTAAGAATATCCTGGGCTTTGGAGCCGTGCAGGATCTGGGCGATTTTTCCTTTGCCCATCTTCGGGCGCAGCCGCTGGACGCAACCCAGCACAATCAACACAGCCCGTTCGCCGCGTGAGAGTTGCTCGATGGTTTTTTCTGACCGGGCGCTGGCAGGGTGCGCCCGGCAATTGTCGCAACAATCCGGCGCGACAGGCTTTGCGCTGTCGCCGAAGTGTTTCAGGATGATCTGGCGGCGGCATGTATTCGCTTCGCCATAGGCCACGATCCCATTCAGTTGTTCGCGGCGGTGGGCCAGGTGCAGTTGGCTGTTGGCGGCGGCCTCCTCGATCTGCCTGGGTATCCAGGTCGCCTTGCGTAACAGCATGCGGGCGCCTTCATCGCCCAGGTGCTCCAGGGCCCCTGCCCGCTCCAGTTCGGAGAGCCCCACTCTGAGCTGAACCGGGTGCAGGCTGGTGCTACGGGAAAGATCATCGAGTGTGGTCCACACGGGAGCGCCGGCGCGGATGCCGCTGTAAATCGTCTGTAGGTCGCCGGGGGAGACGATGCTGTTCTCGATAAAGTATTCCTGCAAGGCGCGGTCTTGCGGATCGTAGAGGAGGGTGGCTTGCGCAGGCAGCCCGTCCCGTCCGGCGCGTCCCGCTTCCTGATAGTAAGCCTCGAGCGAGCCGGGCAGTGAATAGTGGATCACCTGGCGTACGTCCGCGCGATCGATGCCCATGCCGAAGGCGTTGGTTGCAGCAATGAAATTGCTTTTCCCGCTAATGAAGGCTTCTTGAATACGGGTGCGCTCCTCCGGGGGAAGGCCCGCGTGATAAAACGCAGCAGGGATTTTGACGGCATCCTGGGCAAACTCGGCGACTTCTTCAGTGTCTCGCCGAGTCCCGGCATAGACGATGACAGCCCCGCCTGTGCCAGGGGAGAGCAGGTCACTCAATGCGCGCAGCTTGGCGGAAAGCCCACTGGTATAGGCGACATTCAACTTCAAGTTTGGCCGGTTGAAGCCGGTGACGATCCTGCGGGTCGCCTGTCCCAGGTTCAGCAGCCGGATGATGTCATTTTGTACCTTCGGGGTGGCAGTTGCCGTGAGCGCCGCGGTAAGCGGGTTACCCAATTCGGCGCGGGCGTGGGCGATGTGCAGATAATCGGGACGGAAATCATGGCCCCATTCCGAGATGCAGTGGGCTTCGTCCACAGCGAGCAGGCTGATGCTTTGCTTCCGCAGCGCATCCAGAAACAGACGGTTGCGCAGCCGTTCCGGGGCGATATAGACGATGCGGTACTCGCCCCGCGCCAGTTGCTGCAGGCGGCCGGCTTGCTCGGAGGAAGACAGAGCGCTGTTGATGAAAGTAGCCGGAATCTTGCGGCGGGCCAGGCTGTCGACCTGGTCTTTCATCAGGGCAATCAAGGGCGAAATAACGAGGGTCAGCCCCGGCAGGTGCAGCGCGGCCAACTGAAAGATGAGCGATTTGCCGGCACCGGTCGGCATGACGGTGAGGGTATTGTGTCCGCCGATCAGGCTGGCAATGGCTTCGGCTTGACCGGGGCGGAATGCGGAAAAACCGAAGTGAGTTTGCAGCGATGGGAGCATCCTCTAATTATAGCAACGTCGGATGCTTTTCCAACAGCCCTCCAGCAAAATGAAACTGACCATCCCCTGGAATAAAACAAAAAGCCGCGGTCCTGGTTTATCGCCAGGGCCCCGCGGCAAGATTTTTGCTCAGGCCACCTGCAGGTCGATCGGCTGCCGGCGGATGCGTGTATCGCGCGTCCTGGCCAGCACCTGGGGAACCATCTCTTTGGGAACATCCACAAAAGAGCTTTTTGACTGGATGCGGATCTTGCCGATGACGTGACCGGGAATTTCCGCGCGCGATGCAATCAGCCCAACAATCTCGTTGGGGTTGAGGCCTTGCTCGTGGCCCATGTTTAACTTGAGACGCACCATGCCAGGTTCGTGGGACCGGTCGCTGGAGTCTGTGCGATAGTTTCCGCGTGCTTCAACCCGGGGGCTGGCCTTCGTACGCGGTTCCAGCACCTCGCGAATGGGGTAGATCGGGCGCTGTTTCTCCTCCGAACGGGCTACTTTGAGGGCTGCTGCGGCTATCTCCAAGGGGTCAAACCCTTCGACGAGCAGCTTCTCAGCCAGCTCGTGTTCGCGTTGGCAGCGGCCGCGTTGCAGCCAGATAACCACCTTGCGAACCAGGCGCTCTTCCCGCAAGGTGCGGATGCCTTCTTCGCTGGGTAGCTCGGCGCGCTGGATTTTCTTATGCATGAAAGCTTCCACATGCCCCAGCCGGCGGCGTTCACTCGGAGACAGCAGCGTAATGGCAATACCGGTTTTTCCCGCCCGCCCGGTGCGCCCGATGCGGTGGACGTAGATCTCCGGGTCGTCAGGCAGTTGGTAGTTGAACACGTGCGAAATATCATCGATGTCCAAACCCCGGGCAGCCACGTCCGTGGCGACCACCACCTGCACCTGGTTCTGGCGGAAGCGGTTGAGCGTGCGCTCGCGCGCTTCCTGGCTCAGCTCACCGCTCAATGCCTCCGATGGGAAGCCGCGGGCAGACAGTTCGCTGGCCAGGTCTGAAGTTTCAACCCGGGTGCGTACGAAGATCAGGGCGCGGCTGACTTCTTCCACCTCGAACAGGCGGGTGAGCGCGGCCACGCGGTCGCTGGAATTGACCAGATAATAGCGCTGCTCTATCGCATTCACGGTCACTTGCTCACGTTGAATGGTCACTGGCTGGGGATCGCGCATGTAATGCTCCGCCAAACGGCGGATTTCAGCGGGAAGGGTGGCGGAAAAAAGGGCTGTCTGGCGCTCAGGCGGCGTGGCGGACAAAATGGCTTCGATATCTTCGATAAAGCCCATGCTCAGCATTTCGTCGGCTTCATCGAGCACCACGGTACGGATAGCGCCAAGCTCCAAAACCCCCCGTTTCATCAAATCCAACATACGGCCGGGCGTTCCCACCAGGATGTCGACTCCCCGGCGGAGCTGGCCAATCTGCGGTCCGTAAGCCTGGCCGCCATAGACAGCCAGGACGCGGATACCGCTGTGGCGACCGTATTCTGCAATGGCGCCGGCTACCTGTAAGGCCAACTCGCGCGTGGGTACCACCACCAGGCCTTGGGCGTGCTTCTGCCCGGACTGTAAATTGTGGATCATGGGGAGGGCAAAGGCAGCCGTTTTTCCGGTGCCGGTTTGGGCCTGACCGATAATGTCGCGGCCCGCCAGCATGAGCGGGATAACCCCTACCTGGATGGGCGTGGGGGTGGCGTATCCCTGCTCGGTGACGGCCTGAACCAACTGCGGGTCCAGGTTTAATTTAATAAATTCGGATATCATCAATACTCCTAACCAAAACCATAGTTGAGAGTGTTTTGATGATCCCTGAAGAGCCCCGTGTGGCTGCCTGATCGAAGCGTCGTTCCTCGCGGAATGACGAATGCCGCCAACAAAAATGCCCGACATGCGATCGCCGGGCAATCATCCGAATGCATCAAAACAATTCCCTATAACGAGCGGCCCTTACCGGGCCAAGAAAAATAGTATACCACAAATCTGCTTCTATTCTGTATTGCGAATCGCCGCGAGGGATTCCCAATGAGCCTCACCCACCTTTATGCTATACTGGGTGCTGCGCAGACGGATAGCCCACATCTCCAAATGACTTTAATTTTTTCCTTCAAGTTTTTTACCGCAAGGAGGATGTTCACTCATGACCGAACCCAGGCTCAAGTCCTTTAATTACGCTGTCGGCATGTTTGGCACGTCGATCCCCATCAACATGTTGAAAACCTACGCCGCCATTTTCTATGTGGATAGCCTGGGATTGACCACGATTCAGTTGTCGTTGGTGCTCTTCGTATATGCTTTCATCGACGCCATCGACAATCCGGTTTACGGGTTTTTATCCGACCGCACGCGCTCGCGTTGGGGAAGGAGGCGCCCCTGGCTGGTGATCGGCACACCGCTGCTGGTGCTGTGCTTCATTGCCTTTTATAGCCCCCCGGCGTTGTTAGCCGGGAATTCCTTGCTGGCTTACTGCATGCTCTTTTATATCCTGACCGGTACTTTGGACTCGGTGATCAACGCCAATTACGGCGCCCTGTTCCCGGAACTGTTCCGGGGCGACGCCAGCCGGGCGTCCACCAACGCCTTGCGGCAGGCTTTTCAACTGGTCGCCATGATCATCAGCATCGCGTTGACCCCGGTGGTGACCGGCGCGCTCGGGTACCGGATGACCGCCATTTTGTACGGTATTCTGGGGGGTGCAGTCATCCTGTATATGTCCTTCACGTGCAAGGAAGTGAAGGTGCAAGAGGATGAAGCCAAACCCCAGCTTTGGCATAGCCTGAAAAGCCTGGCTACAAACCGGAAGTTCTGGGTGGCAGGCCTGGCCAACGCCTTTTACAGCGCCGCCATGTCGCTGGTCCTGGCGTCCATGCCCTTCTTTGTCAAATACACGCTGAATATCCCGGGGAGCCAGTCGACCATTCTGTTCGCAGCGGTCTTACTCATCGCCATTGGCGGCGTCTCCATTTGGGCCTGGCTGGTGCGCAGGTATTCGCTCATCCCAATCTGGCGCACCGCTCTGGCTGCCCTCACCCTGGCTTTCATCCCGCTCTATTTTGCCAATTCCCTACCCACCGCCATCATTGGCAGCGTCCTGGTAGGGTTCGGCTTCGCCGGCGTGATTACCACGATGGATTTGATCGGCGCGAAAATCATGGACGAGGATACCCAGAAATACAACTTACGCCGAGAGGGTATCATCTCGAACGCCATGGGATTTATGAACCGGCTCAACGGCCTGTTCACCAGTTTCGCGTTCTACATGGTCTTTATCTTGTTTGGCTTCGAGAGCGGTTTGAATCCGGGCGCTCAGCCACAAAACGCCGCCCGGTTTTTATTGACGGGCTTCCCGCTGGTTTTAATGGTGATTAGTTTTGGTTTCTCTTTCTTTATCAATTTCACCAACCCCGAAAAAGCCCCCACCAAACTGGAAATAGCCTGAGCCGGAGGAAATACAATGGCGCTCATACGACTGGACCACGTTCCCGAAACGACAAAAGTTAACCTGCCTTTATATATGATCTTACCCGACCCGGGACAGATCGGCAGCCTCCCGGTGAAAGATCGCAAACTCCTCTACCTGCTGCACGGCCTCAGTGACGATGCCAGCGCCTGGCAACGCTATACAGCCATTGAAACCATCGCGGCTGCCTATGGCTTGATCGTGGTCATGCCATCGGTGAACCGCAGCTTCTATACCGACCAACCCAACGGGCAAGCCTATTTTTCGTACCTGGTCGAAGAATTGCCCCATTACCTGGCGCTGGTGTTTGGCCTCACACCCCGGCGGGAGGACACCCTCATCGCAGGCGTTTCGATGGGCGGATATGGCGCCTTCAAAGCAGCATTATTGCATCCCGAGCTTTATCACGCGGCCGCCAGTTTTTCAGGCGTGCTCTCTGTAGATGTTCTCCAGTCCACCGCGCAGGATGCACGCCAGGTGGAATTCACCCACCTGTTTGGAGACCTGGAACGGCTGGGGGGCAGCCAATATGACCCGGCGGTCTGGTTGAAAAATGCCGCGAAGGATCGAAAGGCTTTACCGCGCCTGTTCATCGCTTGTGGGCGGCAGGACAACCTGTATCCTTTGAACCGTTCGTTCTACCAGGCAAGTCGCACTGTAAGGGTACCGGTTGATTTCCACGAGGAGGACGGCCGCCACGATTGGTTCTTCTGGGATAAACAAATCCGGCGCTTTCTCGCTGCCGTTTTGGATCGTCGCTCCCCAAAGTGAGGAGAAAACCCTTGCACAAGAAGCTACCCATCCAGCTTTTTATCGACCACCAGCGAGAAGGCTCGTTTTTTACCCTCCCCTTTACGATGCCCGCCGATATCGAGTCGCTGACCCTTGCGTATCACTATGAACGGCATACTGAAAGCGATACCCCGGTGGGGAGTGGATCGTTCGTTTCACGCCAGGAGGTCAACATCATAGACCTGGGGCTCATCGCCCCTGACGGCGTTCAGGTGGGCGCTTCGGGTTCCGACAAATCTGAAATTTCGATCAGCGAGACCTACGCCACCCCCGGTTACCGCCGTTGTCCGCTGGTCCCCGGGGTATGGCAGATGCTCGTGGGCGCTTACAAGGTAGCGCCGCAGGGCGTAACCGTCTCGTACGACCTGTCATTCACCCAGAAATATATGCGCTTGCTCAAAGGCGATTTGCATACCCACACCCTGGCATCCGATGGCGTCCTCACGGCGGAGGAGCTTGGCCGGCACGCCCAGCGTCACGGATTGGATTTCCTGGCCATCACCGACCACAACCAGATGGTTTCCGCAGATTCGCTACCCCAGGCGCCCGGGCTGACCCTGATCCCCGGCGTGGAATGGACCCATTATCAGGGCCACGCCAACTTCCTGGGGGTGGACAGGCCGTATGACGCCCCATTCTTCGCCAACACCCTCGAAGAAATCGGGGCTCGCTTCCGCTCCGCTCGGGAGCGCGGGGCGCTCATCACTGTCAACCATCCTTTCCAGGAGGGTTGCGGCTTTCAGTTTGATTTGAATAGCTTACCTTTTGATTGCCTGGAAATCTGGAACGGCCCCATGCGCGAGTCCAATTTGCAGGCAGCCGGTTTATGGCAAAGCCTGCTGGCTGCAGGAAAAAAGGTACCCATCAGCGGTGGAAGCGATTACCACCGGGATTCCCCCTTTCAGATGCTGGGTGGACCGACCACCTGTGTCTACGCGATGTCTTCCGGCCCAAGCGACATCCTGTCCGCCTTAAAACAGGGACACGCCTACCTCACCTTTGCCCCCAACGGTCCCATGCTCGAACTCAGCGCAGGAAAGGCGATGATGGGAGACAGCGTGGCCTGGTCGAAGGTTCGAGAACTCCAGATTGTCGCGGACGGCCTGTTGGCGGGGGATATCTTACGCGTGGTTACGGCGCGCAGCAATGCCGTACTCCTGAAAGCCCCGGCGCCTGGACGCTTCCAAACGGTCTACCCTGTGGACGCTCCGGGCTTTGCCCGCGTCGAGATTTTGCGCTCCTTCCTGCCTGGCATCCCCATGCTGCCGGCGTTAATTTCCAACCCCATCTATTTTGATGACCGGTAATGTTGGTCACGATCTGACAAAATTTGGCGGACCTGGTCCCGTAATACAGGCACCTTATTGACCACGATGTCCCAAACAATTTCGTCATTGACGCCAAAGTACTCGTGGGCTACGATATTTCTCAAAGCTCCGATTGCCCGCCATTCAACCCGAGGATAGTTCTGCCGGAATTCAGCGGGCACGTTTTTTACTGCCTCGCCAATAATCTCTAGATTTCGGATGACTGCATCATAGGTGCGGTCATCTGCTTTAAAATCTGCAAAAGCCATTCCAACGGTGTAATGGAGAATTTTTTCACAGGAGGTTTGAATATCCTCCAGATAGAGTTCCGGATCACGCGACACGGATTGCATCCTCTTGGGCAGATATGCAGGCATGCGGCTTAAGGGTTTCTGCCATAACCAGGTCCACCGGGTTTCCGAGTAAATCTTCCAGGTAAAATTTGGCATTGATATAACGGTCAAAGGTAAATGGAGGCTCCAAATCGACCAGCAGATCGACATCGCTCTTCCGCGTAGCCTCACCTCTGGCAACTGACCCAAACAGTGTCAGCGAGCGAATACCCAACTGATTTATCTCAGCCAGATGGCACCGTAATAGTTCCAGGACTTTTTCTCGATTCATACGTTTTCTCTGCGCGTTTGATTAACCGATTTGCTTCCATTTTAGCATGGATGCGGTTTATCCATCTTAATACCTACTCCTTTATTGGTGTTCAATCATATAATGAGTGTCTCGGCGCGTTTTTAATCAGTTCTAGCCTTTTAGCATTCAGACAAGATTATTCACTTCGGATTGATCCTGGCCAAGTTATTCGAACTACCTGGCAATTTGAGTAACAAATCTGCGAAATTCACGGATAGCGCTGTATATCAGCCAGGTAGCTCGACCTCATTTCAGCGGAGAATACTCGTGTGAAAGCAGCCGTTTTTGAAGAATTCGCTCAACCCCTGACGATTCAATTTGTCCCTGATCCGATCCCGGGAGAAAATGGGGTGGTCATCCAGGTGAAGGCAACCGGCATTTGCCGGAGTGACTGGCACGGTTGGATGGGCCACGACCCAGACATCCGGCTGCCTCACGTCCCCGGGCACGAACTCGCCGGGGTGGTTGCCGCGGTTGGGAAGAGCGTGCGCCGTTGGCAAGCCGGAGACCGCGTGACGCTTCCGTTCGTGTGTGGGTGTGGCGCCTGCCCGCAATGCATTTCTGGCAACCACCAGGTGTGCGACCACCAGTTCCAACCGGGCTTCACCCATTGGGGCTCTTTTGCAGAATACGTAGCCATCGATTACGCGGATATCAACGTCGTGCGCTTGCCCGATGAGCTCGATTTTGTTACTGCGGCCAGCCTGGGTTGCCGGTTCGTCACCTCATTCCGGGCCATCGTGGACCAGGGGAAAGTCTCTGCCGGCCAGTGGGTGGCCGTGCATGGCTGCGGCGGCGTAGGCCTTTCGGCGATCATGATCGCCAACGCGGTGGGTGCGCAGGTGGTGGCCATCGACATCGATGCGACCAAACTGGATTTCGCCCGGCGCATGGGCGCCGCGCGAACCATTAATTCCAGGGAAGTAAGCGATGTGATCGCTGCCGTCCGCGACGTGACTGGGGGCGGCGCGCACGTTTCCGTGGATGCGCTGGGCAGCCCCATCACGTGTTACAACTCAATCGCCAATTTGCGTAAGCGCGGGAAGCACATTCAAGTGGGCCTCCTGCTAGGGGAACATCACGAGCCGTCCGTACCGATGGATAAAGTCATCGCCAACGAGCTGGAGATCCTGGGAAGTCACGGCATCCAGGCGTACAAATATGGGCTGATCTTCGAGCTGATTCGAGCCGGGAAGCTCAACCCGGCCAAATTGGTCGGAAAAACGATCAATCTGGAAGAGGCATTAACCGAGCTTGTGACGATGGATCAGTTTAACGGACTTGGCGTCACAGTGATCGATCACTTTGCCTGACGTCTTCACCAGTTCCGCGGCTCTGCGCGAGAACCCACTCTTCCACTTGTCTCCTCGGGGCACGGGGTTTGGTCAAACCTCCAGAATCCTGGAATCACAACCCCGTGCCCCTACCCACACCACATCCCCTTTGGGGATTGCCCTGTTGTCTCATTGCCTTGTTGCCCAATCTCCTCAATTTGTTTCCACTTCCGGCAAAATAAATCCATATGCTACACCGAAATTCCCTCCACTCACCCCTCGTACCAACCTACCCGAACGCACTTCTCATTCCATAATATTCCTATATTGAACCATCTACTTTTTGATTAACCCGAATCCTATGCGGCGTTATCTCCTAATGTAAGGCAGGTAGATGGGTGTTGTGGTTGCATCGGTGACCCGAATGAGAGCGGTGTGCCCGGCCGAATCGGTATAGGAATAGTCTCCGGGGTGATTGAACTGGCGGGTGTAGCTTTGGCCGGGGTAGAGCCGGCCGCTATCCCAACCGTCAATACTGGCAAAGGCATCCGGGTTGCTGATGATGTGTAGGAGCGGGTTGACCACATCGGCTACCAGGCTGGTGGAATCTTCTTGAGGGCTCTGGACAATATCCCAACGAACCTGCCCCCCAATCGGAATGGTAAGTTCGGTCTGGCTGAAGCCGGCCCGGCTGCTCTGCAAGACGGAAAGCGAACCGTTGAGGAGGGGGGTAAGTGGAATGTTGACATGTACGATCTCGTTCACCACGGTTACCACCGGGCTGCGCCAGGATTGGTAGCCGTCAGGCCCGTCCACCTGCAGGTAGTACTGTCCTGCTGGAGTGAAGAAGGCGAAATAGCCATTGCTGCCAACTACCTGAGGGTTGACCTGGTTTTCATAGAGGTGAGCCGGCCAGGGCACCCACCCGCCCCAACCGGGCATGTTCACATAGGCGGTCACTTTGGCGCCGGGGATGACGTGTTGAGTGGGGTTCTGTGGGTCAAACCCCAGCGTGGAGTTTAACACGTAGCCATCTGGATCGATCAACACCGGCCGGTCATGAATGGGCTTGGGATCAGGCGGGTAGCCAGGTGGCGGCGGCGGTGGATCGTTGGGATCGGGCGGGTCGGGCGGCGGATCCGGGCGGTAGGTTGCCTGCATTGAGACGCGGTGGGCAGCTCCGATTTTATAGGTGTACATGTTTCCGCTGAAGGAAACTGGTACATAGACGTGTGCATCTGCCGTGATCCAGATCTGGCTAGGCATCTTGGCAGTGGCTGGGTCCTGACAGGCGTATAAGTGAAGCGTGGTGTCCGAAAAACCCAGGACGCCAGGGACGATCCAGTTCCTACTGCTGGCCAAGCCATCCTGATCCCGGAATTTATAGCTGACGTGCTTGCCGGCCATCGGACCACCTACCATGTCGCCTTCCCACCACGAACGCTGCGGGTCCCAAAAACTTTGCGGCTCGGCCAAACTCACCTGGGTAAAGCCGCTACAATTATCACCGGCGCAGGCCCGGGCGCGCAGGTCCAGGGCGGCCAACCCCGCCTCAGAGCCTGTATACATGACCTTGAACAGGCCTTGTGCATCGGTGATCGCCTGACCTTTCAAAGAGCTGCCTTCGTAAATCTCAATGGTTGTGCCGGGCTGAGCCGAGCCTTCCACGCTGAGGGAATGGTCGGGGACGGGGCACAGTTCGCCATTGGCCGGCCAGGTGATAAGTGGGGTAAAGACCGGCACACTGGTGGTGGCCGAAAGATCGAAACTGGCGCCCCCCGCATTCAATGTGGCGTTATTGGTATAGGTACTGCCGGCCACAGGCTGCGAGTCCCGGGTGTCGATATGTATATCCACCGTTTGCCGTGGAGACACCGGCTGCTTGGTTACCCATTGCAGGGTCTGACCAAGCAGGCTAAAGTCCATCGCTGGAGTGTGAGTTTCACTTTTAAAATCCAGACTGCCAGGGAGAATATCCTCCAACGAGATATTGACAGATGGATCGGACGCATTATTGGATCCATATAGGAAACGGATCCAATATTTTTGCACCAATTCGCCGAATGGATTGCCGCCGGGATCCGGCAGGTTAATCCACACCGGGGGAATAGCCAATTTCTCGGCGGTCATCTCGGTGGCTGCACTCTGGTTATACTCATCTGCGCCCAGGTCCGGTGAACTTCCGGCCGGCTGAGGCCGCGAACGACCATCAATGTCGGTGCTGATACCGGCATTCTGGCCTTTGCCCAGCGCCTGCGAATAGAGGGTGAGGTGGTAGCCATCGGCTGGATCGAAGGAGGCTGAACCGCTGTATGGGGTGTTGTTTCCTACGGCGCCGCCTCCTGTAGTGGCGGTGGCGTTCGCATCCCACAGGGTGCTGTTAAGGGTAATCGTTGAGCCCGTTTCAGCCCAAACCCCTACCGCATTATTGGAGAGGATCGTGTTGGTCAGGGTAGCCGTACTACCGTTCAGTGTGCGCACACCAGAAGTATTTCCAGCCAGGGTCGTTTGCAGCAGTGTGCTTTGCACGCCGCTTTCCGCCAAAAAAATTCCGTCGCCCACATTGTTAAGCACGGCGGTGTTGGCAAGGGTGACCTGGCTGGCGCCGCTGATGCGCAATCCGTAGCCGGTATTGGAAATCAAACGGTTGCCATCCAGGATATTGTTTTGAGTGATGTTGCTATTGAAGATTTGCCAGCCGGCCGTTCCGGAATTGGAAATTTGCGAGCGCACCACTTGCACCGCATTGGGGGCCAGGTTACTAAAGATCAGGGATCCCGTTGGATCGCTGTAAGGGGGCATGTGGCCGCCGCCGTAGCGTAGCGCAACCCCATCTAAAGTGCCGCGAGCATCCGCACCGCTGAAGACCACGCCAGCCCACTGACCGGCGGCGTTGTTGGCCGAAGAGGTAAATACGATCTCCTTGCCGGGGGTTGCTTGTGCTACCAGGCCGCCATTAATCAGCAGGCCAGCATTCGACCTGCCAAAGATCGATACACCCGGTTGTACCGTAAGGGTAATGCCGGCCGGCACACTGAATTTGGTTGCCAGTTCGTAACCATCCAGGCCGTCCACCATGGGCAAAGAGAAATCGGCGCCGGTCATGGCATTTTCCAATAACAATATTCGTTTGTAGCCATTGACCTCAAACCGGTTCCCGGCCAGAGTCACCTGGCTGTCAGCGCCAGAGAT
>JAQTMA010000047.1 GCA_028714615.1 Anaerolineaceae bacterium
GTGGCAGGCTGGGTATTGAGTTGGCATACCGTCTCTACCAGGGCGGGCATGATGTTTCTGTGATTGATGCAGTTTCAGCAGCGTTCAACAATTTGCCGCCGGATTTTCAAGGTCGGACTATCGAAGGGGATGCTCTCAGCCAGGATGTGCTCCATCGCGCGGGTATAGAAACCGCGGATGCCCTGGCAGCGGTCACGAACCAGGATGCACTGAATGGGGTAGTTGCGCATATCGCACGTACGGTTTATGAAGTTGCAAATGTGGCTGTACGGAATTATGATCCCCGCACCCGTACCTTGCTGGAAGCATTTGACGTGCAGATCGTCAGTTCTACTGCCTGGGGCGCCCAGCGGATTGAGGAAATTCTCTACCATGAGGGCGTCCATTCGGTCTATTCGGCTGGGAACGGGGAAGTGGAGTTTTATGAATTCATTGTGCCGCCCTCTTGGGATGGAAAAAAGATCGCCGATGTGCTAGTGGTGGGCGAATCGATCCCCAGCGCCTTGACTAGTGCGGGACGGGCGATTTTGCCCAAGCCGGGGACTATCTTGCACGAAGGGGACGTTGTCCATTTCTCCGCCACCATCGAAGGAATTTCGACTATGCGGAACCGGCTTAGCGCCACGATGGAGGCGTAATATGTTTGTGATCATTGCAGGCGGTGGCCGCACGGGCGCCCAACTAGGATTAACCTTAGTTGCTCAAAACCATAAAGTTCACCTGGTGGATAATCGCCGTGAAGTCTTATCCCGCATTCATCGGGAGCTACCGACCGAAGTCATTTATGAAGGCAATCCAATCGATCCAAAGGTATTGGAGCAAGCCGGGATTCGGGAAGCTCAGGTTTTGGCCGCGGTAACTACGTCGGATGAGCAAAACCTGGCATTATGCTATTTTGCCCGGACTCGCTATAATATTTCTCGAACAATTGCCCGAGTGAATAATCCGCGAAATGCCTGGTTATTTGACAAGAAATTTGGCGTGGATGTTGCCGTCAACCAGGCGGAATTGATGGCTCGCCTGATCGAGGAAGAGATGTCGATGGGCGACATGATGACTTTGTTGAAACTGCGTCGCGGGAACTATTCGTTGGTTGAGGAGAAAATCCCAGTGGGAGCAAAGGCAATCGGCATGGCGATCAAGGACCTTGTGCTTCCAGAGCGTTGCGTGATTGCTGCCATTATCCGCAAAGGAGAGGTGATTGTACCCCGAGGCGTCACAGTTTTCGAGGCGGATGACGAAGTCCTGGCCGTCACCGATTCAGACGGGGAGGACGATCTGATTGCCCTATTCTCCGCTCAACAGCCCCAGAAACAACATTGAACCCTCCACCGAAAAAGATTCATTGGGATTTCCCGCAAACGATTCCCAATGAACCCTGAAATTCGGGTTTGACCACTCAGGTGCGGTGCGGTATAATATTCCGTCTGTTATCGCGTAATAGATTATGTCAATGATTTTTCCTGGCTCCGAAAGGGAATTGTAGTATGCCAAAACGAACTTACCAACCGAAGATACACCGGCGACTGCGCGTCCATGGGTTCCGCAGACGCATGGCCACCGCAGATGGCCGCGAAGTATTGAAACGCCGCCGCCTGAAGGGTCGCCAGAAGTTGACGGTTAGCATGAATAACCACGTTAAGAAGATCCACTGGTAAAATCGGAATTTTGTGGAACTGGCACGTGCCTGTTGGCGATTTTGATCAGGCCTTATCCTTTATGGGAGTCACGGTGAAACGGTCGTTTCGCCTGACTAGCTCCACAGATTTCAAGCGGGTGCGGCGCACCGGTAAGTCTTATGCCCACCCGCTTATCGTGTTACAAGTCAGTGCTGGAGACCATCCCGGCGTACGCATTGGCATCGCAGCCGGAAAGACAGTGGGTGGGGCAGTCCAGCGAAACCGCGCTAAGCGGCTGTTGCGCGCAGGATTAGAACCATATTTAGCACAATTCAGGTCAGGGTGGGATGTGGTGTTCATCGCCAGAGCGCCCATCGGGCAGGCGAATTTTTCTCAAGTGCAAGCGGCCATCCAGACGTTGTTGGAGAGGGCTCATTTAGTTGAGAATTTGTATGTCACATGATCACGAGCCTGAGCTCGCAATTCCACCTGAACCACGATTACGCGATCTACCTTTCACACTTTGGAACGCGCCGCGATGGCTCATGCTGCTCTTGATCCGCGTATATCAAAAGACGGTCTCGCCAGCGCTCCCGCCGGATACCTGCCGGTTCTACCCATCCTGTTCGCATTACGGATACCAGGCGATCTACAAATATGGCGCATTGAAAGGCGGGATCATGGCAGGCTGGCGAGTGCTCCGTTGTAATCCTTTTAACCCGGGAGGGTTTGACCCGGTCCGGTAATTCGAGCGATCAAATCCGGGTAGGTAGATAATTCTGGCCGGAAAGAACATACTTTCAGAAGAAAATAGGAACATGAAAACATTTCGATATCCCTTGTTGGTCCTGGTTCTGGCCTTAACCGTGCTGTTGAGCGCGTGTTCCGGCGCATTAACGGCTACTAGCTGGCCTGGGATGACTGCCGACCAGAAAAACGCCTATCTTGCTGAAGGCCCATACATATTTGCCGTTCGCTTGAACGATGGCGGAATGGCCTGGCGGTTTCCCGAAAAAGCTGGCAAAGGTTTTTATGCCACACCTGCGCTAACCACAGATGGTCAGTTGATCGTTGGTGGTTATGATAACGTTCTCTACAGCATCAACCCACAAAATGGCACCCAGAACTGGACTTTCACAGATACCAGTTTAGACCGTTGGATCAGTGGTGTGCTGACTACTGGGCAAGATATCTACGCTCCGAACGTCAACCGGTTTCTTTATCACCTGGACTTGCGGGGCGGGGTGAAGCACAAGTTTGAAACCAACAACGCAAATTGGGCAGCGCCTGCCGCGGATGATAACTTGCTCTACTTGCCTTCTATGGACCATTTCCTCTATGCAATCGATAAGACGAATGAGAGCCAGAAATGGAAAGTCGACCTGGGCGGAGCCATCGCAGGAACCCCAGCAATCTCAACGGATGGCGTTCTTTATGCCGGAACCATGAATAACGAAGTTGTCGCAATCGATGCAACCTCCGGAAAGATTCTTTGGCGCTTCCCTACTATTGGGGGGGTATGGTCCGGCCCGGCGCTCAAGGATAAGATGATCTATTTTGGCGATCTGAAGGGGACTTTCTATGGTGTGGATACAACCACCCACAAGGCAACTATCCAAATAACCCCTGATGGCCCGATTGTTTCGACGCCTCTGCTGTTGAAAGACCGGCTGATTTTCGTCACCGAATCGGGTTCCGTGCAGGCCATCGACTTCACCGGGAAAATTTTATGGAATCATACGATTAATGGTAAACTGTACACTACTCCGGTACAGGCGGGGGACCACACATTGGTCGCCGTCACCCAAGGTGACCAATTGTTGGCAGCACTGGACCAGAATGGGAATCAGGTGTGGTCATTTACACCGCCTAAGTAAAGGTAAGGATTAATCACATGTGGGATGCGATCATTATCACCCCGTTTGTTAATGTTTTACTGTATATCTATCACCTGGTTGGGCAAAATTTTGGGATTGCAATTATCCTGTTCACCATCCTGATCCGCCTGGTTACCCATCCATTAACGGTACAACAATTGAAGGGCACCCAGGGGATGCAGAAGATGCAAACCGATCCACGCTGGATTGCCACCCAGAAAAAATACAAAGATGATAAGGAAAAGCTCGCCCAGGAGCAGATGAAACTGTACAAGGAGATGGGCATCAACCCGTTAGGTTCCTGTCTCCCCACCATCATCCAGTTCCCGATTATCATTGGATTGTACCAGACCATAACCCGAGCGATGGCGGCTTCTCCACTCGAGTTACTCAACCTGAGCAAGCTGGTCTATCCCGGTCTGCTGAATGTGGGTACCCTGATCCCCTTACATAGCCGCTTCTTGTGGATGGACCTGGGCAAACCAGATATGATCCCCTTAGGGATTCCTGGCATCCCCTTCGGCTTGCCGATCCTCGCCATTATCGTAGTGGTCACTACTTTCCTTCAGTCTAAACTACTCACTCCCCCCTCAACTGGTAATGATCAGGGGGCGCAGATGAGCAAAGCCATGAACCTGTACATGCCTTTTTTAATGGGCTACCTCGCCATCACACTTGCTTCAGGCCTTTCCTTGTATTTTGTGGTCAGTAATGTGATCGGCATCGCGCAGTATGCGGCGTTGGGTAAAGTCAACCTGAAAAGCCTGCTACCCTCGGTGCGCAAGCCAAGCCTGAAGGGGGGTGAAGCGCACAACTCGAGGCAAAAATGAGTGAAGAAAGAACGACCCTTGAAGTAATTGCACCAACCGTTGAAGAGGCGATTGGCAAAGGCTTAGCAGACCTTGGACTACCTGAAAATGCAGTTGACATCGAAATCCTCGATACAGGCAGCCGAGGTCTGTTCGGTCTTGGCAGCCGGCAAGCGCGCATCCGCCTCTCATTAAAGCAGCAGGAAGATCTTTTGACGCGTCCGGTGACAACTGAGCTGGTTTATTCAAAGCCGGCGCCGAGCGGCGAACAGGTGGTTGGGGAGGAAGAAAAGCCTGCTGAAGAAATCGAACCCGAGACTGAAGAGGAGCAGCGCGAACTGAATGTCGCCCGCGATACCGTCAGTGAACTGCTCGAAAAGATGAAGGTACATGCCCGAGTAACGGCGCATTTTGTAGAACCGGCTGATCCCAGGGAACAGCGTTCCATCATGGTCGAAGTCTTTGGTGATGATCTGAGCATCCTGATCGGACGCCGCTCAGAGACCCTCAACGCGCTTCAGTACATTTCCAGCCTGATGGTTGGCAAAGAACTGGAGCGCTGGATCCCATTAGCGATTGACGTCGAAGGCTATCGTTCGCGCCGCGAACGCCAGTTGCGCCAGCTTGCCCGGCGCATGGCCGATCAAGCAGTGGCAACTGGTCGCCGCCAGTCTCTCGAACCTATGCCGGCCAGCGAACGTCGCATTATTCATCTGGAACTGCGTACCCATCCCCAGGTTTACACCGAGTCAGTGGGTGAAGAGCCAAATCGCAAAGTGACCATCTCGCTGAAAAAGTAAGCCGGGCTTTATGCGCGCCGTCGATATTATCGCCAAAAAACGCGATCATCTAGAACTTTCCCGCGAAGAAATCGAGTTTTTCGTCCAGGGATTCACCCGGAACGAAATTCCAGATTACCAGGTAGCTGCCTGGGCGATGGCGGTCCTGCTAAATGGAATGACTCCCCGAGAAACAACCGAGCTGACCTTAAGCATGGCCAATTCTGGAGAAATACTCGACCTTTCGCAGGTGGTCCCGATTGCGGTCGATAAACACTCCACCGGGGGCGTTGGTGATAAAACCACCCTGGTGGTCGAACCGCTGGTAGCTGCAACCGGCCTGGCAGTAGGGAAAATGTCGGGCCACGGCCTGGGTTTTACAGGGGGAACCCTTGACAAACTCGAATCGATTCCTGGCTACCGTACGGATCTGACCCGAGATGAGTTTATCCACCAGCTTCGAACCCTGGGGTTGGTGTTGACCGGCCAATCCGGAGATCTCGCCCCTGCAGATGGAAAGCTCTATGCCCTGCGCGATGTCACGGGGACGGTACAGTCTATTCCACTGATCGCATCCTCTGTGATGAGCAAAAAAATTGCTGCCGGTGCGCAGGCGATCGTTTTGGATGTGAAAGTGGGGCTGGGCGCCTTTATGCAATCAGTAGAGGATGCTCGTACCCTTTCGCGTTTGATGGTTGATATCGGTCGCTTGAGTAACCGGAAGGTGATCGCTTTGCTCTCCGACATGAACCAACCTCTCGGGCAAGCAGTTGGCAACGTGCTGGAGCTCCAAGAAGCCATCGACACACTCCATGATTGCGGACCGGCTGATTTCCGCGAGCATTGTATGACAGTTGCTGCCCATTTGCTGGTACTGGGCCAGAAAGCTCCGGATTTGGTTTCCGCCCGCAGCATGGCGGAGACCGCATTAAGAGCTGGCCTTGGCTGGGAAAAATTCCGTGAATTGGTAATCGCCCAGGGAGGCCAGGTAGAATACATCGACCATCCCGAACGAATGGCGCAAGCAGGTTTGATCGAACCGGTCGCCGCGCATCGCACTGGCTACCTGAGTCAGGTGAATGCCCGCCTGATCGGAGAGGCGTCTGTAATTTTAGGCGCTGGAAGGGCGAAGAAATCCGACCGGATCGACCATGCGGTGGGAATGCACGTCCTTCACAAGGTAGGTGATCGGGTCGAAGTGGGGCAGCCGGTATTTATTCTGTACGCCAACGATCCAGAAAAACTGGCAACTGCCCGCCAGATGTGCCAGGAGGCGCTCCAATGGAGCGATGCGCCAGTATCACCACTCCCGTTATTCTATGAAGTGATCGATTGAAACCGTTTGAATTTATACTCGACTTGTGGCATAATCAGTACATTACAATTGAAATGCGATGATAGAAACGAGTAAGCCTGCTGAGGCTAACAGCGAACCCGGAACCGGTGCGAGCCGGGGTAGCCAGGCAGGTTGAAAATCCTTCTGGAGCAGCAATCTGAAAATGGATTTCATCCACGAGTAGGTGCGCCGGGCTCGCCTTCCGTTAATGGGGCGCGGATATTCCCGATCTTAGGCTGTATCCGCATGAGGCGCCTGCGGTGCGCAGGAACCAGGGTGGTACCGCGAGTAAGCAATTTACTCGTCCCTGTTGAGATGTATGGGATCTTCTTCCCTGCAGATTGACAGGGGCGGTTTTGTTTAAGCAAACAATTGGGAGGTCGAATGTTTCGATCGGTTTCACCAAAACTCAATGTGAACATAATGGAAGAGGGCGTTTTACGCCAATGGAAAGCTCATGATATCTTCCATCAATCCATTCGCAACCGCGAGGGCGGTCCCGAATATGTGTTTTATGAAGGACCGCCGACCGCCAACGGGCGTCCGGGCATCCACCATGTTCTTGCCCGTGCATTTAAGGATATTTTTCCCCGTTACAAAACGATGCGGGGATATCATACCCTTCGCAGGGGGGGATGGGATACCCACGGGTTGCCGGTCGAGATCGAGGTTGAAAAGCAACTGGGATTCAACAACAAGCAGCAGATCGAGGCGTACGGTATCGACCGCTTCAATGAGCTTTGTCGTAAGTCAGCCTTTGCTTATATTCAGGATTGGGAAAAGCTGACCGATCGCATTGCTTACTGGGTCGATCTGGAGAGCGCATACGTCACCTTCACCAACCCGTACGTAGAATCGGTATGGTGGAGCTTGAAGACCCTTTGGGAGAAGAGTTTGCTCTATCAGGGTTTCAAGGTTGTGCCATATTGTCCGCGTTGCGGCACACCTCTTTCGGATCACGAGGTGGCTTTGGGGTACGAGCAAGCGGTAGATCCATCTGTATTCGTACGCCTACCCTTGGTGGATGATCCCAAAACCTCGCTGCTCGTGTGGACGACCACACCCTGGACCCTACCCGCGAATGTCGCGGTGGCCGTCCATCCAGAGGTGGATTATGTCACAGTGGAGCGAGAATTATCTGACGGCGACCACGAGCGACTGGTTTTGGCGCGCGATCTCATGGATAAGGTGTTTGGAGAAGAATCGGTAAAAATTGTCGATTCTTACAAGGGTAAGACTCTGAAGGGCAAACGTTACCAACCGCTTTTTACCTTCGTCCTGCCTGATAAACCAGCTCACTACATCGTACTGGAAGATTTCGTTACTACAGAGGACGGCACCGGGTTAGTTCACCTTGCCCCGGCTTTTGGCGCAGATGACATGCAGGTAGCATTGGACATGGATCTGCCCATCTTGATGACAGTTGCCCCGGATGGAACCTTTATTTCGGAGGTTCGTCCATGGAGTGGCAAGTTCTTTAAAGATGCAGACCCCTTCATCATAGACGACCTGGACGCCCGAGGGTTAATGTTCCGGTCTGAAAAGATTACCCATACGTATCCATTCTGTTGGCGGTGCGGCACACCCCTGTTGTATTATGCTCGACAGACCTGGTATATCCGCACCAGCGAATACAAAGATAAGATGGTCGCTTTGAACGAGCAGATCAACTGGTATCCGGCTCACATCAAGAATGGACGGTTTGGTAACTGGTTGGAAAACAATATCGATTGGGCGCTCGGCCGTGAACGATATTGGGGTACTCCCTTGCCGGTCTGGGAGTGCGATGATTGTCACCAGCAGGTGTGTGTTGGTTCTGTGGATGAGCTTGAAAAGCTATCCGGGCTTGAGCTTTCAACCCTGGATTTGCACCGTCCGTACGTAGATGCTGTCCATATCCCCTGCGAAAAATGTGCTGGGACGATGAAACGCGTTCCTGAATTAATCGATGTCTGGTTCGATTCGGGATCCATGCCGGTTGCTCAATGGCATTACCCTTTTGAAAACCAGGAGGAGTTCAAGACGCACTTCCCAGCGGATTATATCTGTGAAGCAGTTGACCAAACCCGGGGATGGTTCTACTCTCTGCACGCCATCAGTACGATGTTGTTTGAGTCGGTCAGTTATAAGAATGTCATTTGCCTCGGCTTAATCCTGGATAGCCAGGGCCAAAAAATGTCCAAGCACATTGGGAATGTGGTGAATCCCTGGGATGTGATCAACCAACACGGAGCGGATGCAGTACGCTGGTATCTCTACACTGCTAGCCCCCCGGGTCAGGAACGCCGTTTCTCTGCGGATCTAGTGGGGGAAGTGGTGCGCAATTTCACCCTGACGCTGTGGAATACCTACTCGTTCTTTGTCACCTATGCCAATCTGGACCACTGGACACCAGATGCATCAGTAGAAGTGACCTACAGCGACCTGGACCGTTGGCTGCTCTCAGCTCTGAATGCCCTGGTGCGCGATGTTACCACCGCAATGGAGACGTATGACGTTACGGGAGCTACCCGCCCGGTCGAGATATTTGTAGATCAGCTATCCAACTGGTATCTGCGCCGCTCACGCCGCCGGTTTTGGAAGAGTGAGTCCGATGCCGATAAGCAGGCTGCGTACACTACTTTGTACCAGGCTCTGGTGACCTTATCGAAACTGCTCGCTCCGACCATGCCTTTCTTAGCGGAGGAGCTCTACCAGAATTTAGTCCGTACGGGCAACCCGGAAAGCCCGATCTCCGTCCATATGGAGGATTGGCCAAATTTTGATGCGGGTTTGATCGATGAAGAAATGAACCGCTCGATGGCGTTGGTGATGAAATTGGCCTCTACCGGTCATGCAGCGCGTAACAAAGCTAACCGGAAAGTGCGCCAACCACTGGCGGAGGCTGCCTTCTCGGTGGGGTCGGCGGATGAACAGAAAGTCTTGGAGCGTTACGCCGATCTGCTGGAAGACGAGCTGAACGTGAAAAAAGTGCGGGTGTTGAACTCGGCGGGAGAGGCAGTTACGTATAGCTTAAATCCGCTTCCTAAACAACTTGGACAGAAATATGGCGCACGTTTCCCGGCGATCCGTCAGGCCTTAATGGTAGCGGCTGCTGATGAGGCAGCCCGTGAATTGCTGGCCGGTCGACCACTGCGCGTAGTCATCAACGGAGAAACGGTTGAGATCTTGCCCGAGGAAGTGGAGGTACGGGCGCATAGCAAAGCCGGCTATGCGGTAGCTTCGGATGGACCTTACCTGGCCGCCCTGGTCACCGAGCTGACACCGGAGTTGGTGGCAGAGGGGCTTGCCCGAGAGTTCGTGCGGCGCGTCCAGGATCTGCGCAAGCAACTCGATCTGGATATCGCCGATCGGATCGACGTGTATTACACTGCCACGCCAATCCTGGCGCAGGCAGTCAAGGATTTCCACGAATATATCATGAACGAAACACTGGCCGTCTCCTTACAAGAGAAGCCGACCCCGGCGGGGTTGACACCGGTCCGGGACCAGTTTGACGGGGAGGAACTGTCATTCGTGCTTACCAAGCACATCCGTTGAATCCGAAACGGCGGAAAGATTTCTTCATGACATTGCATAGAACCTGGTCAAGATCTTCTTCTGGTTCTTCAGAATAGCCGGGAGTACCCCCCGCATCTGGATCCTTTCGCGAGGATTCCCAAAGAGGGTGTATTTACCTTACCACAGTAATTCTTCGCTCAGCTCACCTGACAGGGTGACATGGGTTTGAGCAGTATGCCCCAGAACGAAAATGCACCTCCCTGATGAGCCTGAACTGGAGTTGCTCGAATTCTGGGGTAAAATGATAAGGTTAATTCTTCGGTGGAGGTTTGTTTGAAAAGACTGATCCGTGATTACCTGTTGTTGTTTTCTGCAGCGGCTGCCATTATTGCCATGGATCAATGGACCAAGTACCTGGTGCGGGCGACGATCCCCTTTGGAGCGATTTGGTCTCCCTGGGAATGGCTGACCCCGTTTGCGCGCATCGTCCATTGGAATAATACCGGCGCTGCTTTTGGAATGCTGCAAGGGTACAATCCGGTATTTACCATTTTAGCCGTGCTTGTTTCGCTCGTCATCATCTACTATTTCCCGCGCATTTCTCCCGGTGATTGGCCGCTTCGCCTGGCGCTCTGCCTTCAACTTGGCGGCGCTATCGGTAACCTGGTGGACCGGATCACTGTGGGTCAGGTGACCGATTTTATTTCTGTGGGGACAT
Source organism: Anaerolineaceae bacterium (assembly GCA_028714615.1). Next base: position 10,640 of record JAQTMA010000047.1, read on the forward strand.
TCCCGGTTTTTAACATTGCCGATTCGAGCATTAGTGTCGGGGTAGTGATCCTGTTGCTGGGCGTATTATATAAGGAGCGGCAAGAAAAAGCTGCCGCCGTGCTCAAGCCTGTTCCTGAGGCCACTGATTCAGAGAACGATATCAATCCGGAAGGTCACCCTCATGGTTGACCAGTCGCTGGCCTTTACCTATCAAGGATCGAAGGGGCAGCGACTGGATAAATTCCTGGTAGAACACCTGCCTGGATTTTCCCGTTCTCGCCTGCAGGGTTTGATCCACGACGGCCTCATCGAAATCAATGGGGTCGTTGCTGTCAAATCTGGCCAACCTCTCGATTCAGGCCAAAACATCCACATCCGCATCCCTGCAAATGAACCCTCCGTGGTGATGCCTGAAGCGATTCCGTTACAAGTTGTATTCGAAAATCAGGACCTGATGGTGATCAACAAAGCGGCTGGGATGGTCGTCCACCCGTCAGCCGGACATTCGCACGGCACGCTGGTGAATGCCGCCCTATCCCATTCCCCGGAGATGGAAGGGATTGGCGGGGAGCAGCGCCCTGGAGTGGTCCACCGCCTGGACAAAGATACCTCCGGTTTGATCCTCATGGCCAAGAATGATCATGCCCATCAATGGCTGCAGGACCAATTTCGCGATCGCAGTGTGAACAAGATCTACCTGGCGCTCGTGGATGGGCATCCCCCAACGACTGCCGGGCGCGTGGAAGCTCCAATTGGCCGCGATCGCTCCCATCGCAAACAGATGGCGGTTCAAAGTCCGGATAAGGGTCGCATCGCAGTTACAGAGTATCGCACCCTGGCTGCCTATCCTGACCATACTCTGCTCGAGGTACATCCGCTTACAGGTCGCACCCATCAGATCCGCTTGCACCTGGCTTTTCTGGGGTGCCCGATCGTTGGGGATAAGGTATATGGACGGAAAAAACCGACCCTGGTCATTGACCGTCAATTCCTCCATGCAACTCGGTTAACCTTACGGTTGCCCGGTGAGGACAAACCGGTAACCTTTGAAGCCCCATTACCGGCAGACCTGCAGCAGGTGCTTGACCGGCTTAATAGCTGATAGATAACGAGAAAAAAACCCTATGGACTTCATTGATCTGCGTTCCGATACTGTTACCAATCCAACCGATGAAATGCGTCAGGCGATGGCGCACGCCTCTGTAGGTGACGATGTCTTTGGTGAGGATCCTACCGTTAACCGCCTTCAGAAAGATGCGGCGACGCGCATGGGCAAAGAGGATGGCCTTTTCGTCCCATCGGGGACCATGGGGAACCTGTTGGCCATATTGACGCACTGCGGTCGCGGCGATGAAGCCATTATGGGGCATCTCGGGCATACCTTCTTGTTCGAAGGCGGCGGGATCGCTGCTCTTGGGGGGATCACCCCTCACACCATACCAAACCAACCAGATGGCACCCTCGATCTTCGTGAGATTGAAGCAGCTATCCGGCCGGACGATATTCACCAACCGCCTACTCGCCTTGTAATCCTGGAGAATACCCACAACCGCTGTGGCGGGGTGCCCTTGACCGGCGCGTATACTCGCCAGGTCGGTGATCTGGCCCACGAACATGGACTGAAGCTGCATCTGGACGGTGCGCGTATCTTCAACGCGGCTGCTTCCCTAGAAGTTCCGGCGCACTTGCTAGCGGAACCCGCAGATACGGTTACATTCTGTTTGAGCAAGGGGTTGTGTGCGCCAGTTGGCTCGGTGTTATGCGGGCAGGCGGATTTTATCCTGCGAGCCCGGCGCATCCGTAAACAGCTCGGTGGTGGAATGCGGCAGGCAGGTATCCTGGCGGCTGCCGGGATTGTGGCGCTGGAACAGATGACTAGCCGGCTTGGAGAGGACCATGCCCGCGCGCGTGCTATCGCTCAGGGCTTGGCAAAGATTCCCGGGTTGGTCTTGGATCCAGGTACGCCGGCGACAAACATGATTTTCCTCAGCCTGGCGGACCAGGTGACTCAGACAGCCGCTCAGGTGGCTGCTTGCTTGGCGAAATGCTATATTAAAGTCGGGGTTGTCGGCTCACGCCGGTTTCGCGTAGTATGTCATTACTGGATTGACGATGCTGCTGCTGAAAAAACCGTGGCCGCGTTCAGCGAGGTTATGGCGTCGCTCTGATCGGGTGAATTCGATTATAATTCATTGAGAAGGTGATTCTTGGTAGGGTGAGACCGGGCATCACCTTCAGGTGTATAAACCCATCCTCCAATACAATTACAGATGAACGCATTATTCTGATCAGTGTCCAGAGGTTCCATGGAAAAAACATACTCGCTGAACGAGATCGACCGGTTCGCCGAGCTGGTCAAATTACGCGCTGGTCGCCAGCCACGCATTGGCATGATCCTGGGTTCTGGATTGGGAGAACTAGCCGAATCCATCCAGGATCGGGTGGTCATCCCTTATACCGAGTTGCCGGATTGGCCGATTTCAACCGTAGAGGGCCACCAGGGAAAAATGGTGATCGGAACGCTTGAAGGTCAGGATGTTCTCGGATTACAGGGACGCGTTCATTATTACGAAGGTTATAGCATGAGTCAGGTAACGCTCTCCGTTAGGGTCATGCAGCGCCTGGGGATCGAGATCCTGGTCGTCACCAATGCGGCCGGGGCAATCAACCCCACTTTCGAGCCGGGCGATCTGATGCTTATCACAGATCAGATGAGTCCATTCACGATGGCCGGCGGAAATCCTCTGCGTGGCGCCAATCTGGATGAGATCGGCGCCCGTTTTCCAGATATGAGCCAGGCATATGATCGGGTGTTGATGGATCTGGCGAGCAAAGCTGCAGGTGAAGCGGGTGTGAATCTACGTGAAGGTGTTTACGTCTACCTGAGTGGGCCTTCTTATGAGACGCCGGCTGAGCTGCGTTTCTTGCGGTTAGCCGGTGCGGACGCGGTGGGGATGTCGACTGTGCCTGAAGTTATCATTGCTCGTCATGGTCAAATGCGTGTATTGGGTTTTTCCGGGGTAACGAACAAGGCAAATTTGGATGGAAACACGATGACCACGCATGCTGAAGTATTGGCAGCAGCCCACGATATCGTTCCGAAATTAACGAATGTCGTTCGAGGGGTTTTACGGAAGTTGTGACCTAAAGGAATGGATGCTCTACTCCGCTTTTTCACAGCCCGCGAGGTCTGGATTTACATACTGCTCGGGCTGGTGGGATTAGTTTACGTACGTAAGCTCGTCCTGGCGATACAAGAGTGGCGAGGGGCAATTTTTGGTCTAGAGCGGAACAATGCCCAGCGGCGATTGAACGAGTCCGCCAGCATATTAGCCTTGCTGGCATTATTTGCTCTGGCCGAGTTTGTATTGGTGACATTTGTTGCACCGGCCATTCCCGGGGTGAAATTACTCCCGACCCCGACGCTGCGCGTCATCGGGACCCCCGGACCAGGGGAAGGGACTCCGGCTGTAACCGGATCGCCTTCCGGCCTCCTTCCTTATGTTGCAACCTTGGGAAGCAAACCGAGTAGCTGCATCCCCGGCCAGTTGGAGTTTACTGAACCGGCTTCCGGGAGCAATGTAAAGGGCAAAGTAATTTTAAAAGGTACAGTTCGGGTTCCGAACTTCGGTTTTTATAAATATGAATTCGCCCAACCTGGAAACCCACCGGATTGGATGACTATTCAAGCCGGAGATCATATTCGGTGTTCTGGTGAGGAGTGTATTAACCCGGCGGCTACGGATGTTCCATCGGATAAGTTGGGAGAGTGGGATACCAGCCTGTTGGTTCCGGGTGATTATTTATTAAGATTGGTCGTTACTGACAACCAGGGCCAGACTTTGCCGTCCTGTGAAATATCCATCCGTGTCACTGCACCATAAGCGGAGTAGATCATGCCTCAAATTGAAATTCGTCCTGCAAATCGCGAAGATATTCCCCATCTGGTCGCGATTGACCATTCTTACAAAAGCAATTACGTGTGGCAAATGGATTTGACCCCGGATGATGGTCAACTGACCGTCAGTTTCCGTGAGATCCGCTTACCACGGCCAGTGAGCGTAGAATATCCCCGCCCCGGCGAACGGCTTTTGAGCGATTGGGATAAACGGACTGCCGTCCTGATCGGAATTCTGGAAGGGCAGCCGATTGGTTATCTCAGCCTATCAGAAGGCATGGCTCCTACGACGGCCTGGGTTACTGACCTGGCGGTGGCGCCGAGCAGTCGCCGGCAGGGAATTGGTAGCGCCTTGGTGCTTGCCGGACAAGAATGGGCAACCCAGCGTCATAACCGGCGCATGATCCTGGAAATGCAATCTAAGAACCAGGCAGCCATCCGGCTGGCGCAGAAGCTTGGGTACGAGTTCTGCGGTTATAATGACCATTACTACGAGAACCAGGACATCGCCTTATTCTTTGCACAATTCTTGCGCTAAGGCGACCATGCGGGAGTACGCTCGATGGGTTTATTGGTTGCGCTAGATACGATAAATCAGATCCTCGCGGCGGGGATCGCAATCACTGCTTTCTCCCTGCTGCTGTATGCGTTGACCTTCAACCTGCTGGATCGGGTCGCCCGATCGTTTGCCATGATCCTGGCATGCGTGGTGATTGTTTTTACGGCTAAGGCCATCGGTAGCACTACGCCGGACGATTCAGCTCTCAACATTTGGCTCCACGTCCAATGGATCGGCGTTATTTTCCTGCCGCCTGCGTACTTGCACTTCTCAGATGCTCTGCTCTCCACCACGGGACGTCCCAGCCATGGAAAACGCCGTTGGGCGGTACGGTTAACCTACCTGTTCTCGGTATTCTTATTGTTTGCTCTGGCCACCAACCGGTTGGTTGGTAGCGTGGTAGTAGCAGCCAGTCCGGCCCCCCACCTGCAACGGACAATCCTGACTGATTTATTCACCTTGTACTATGGTTTTATCATGCTGCTGGCCTGGATCAACTTTGCCCGGGCGTTTCGCCGCACCCTCACCCACACCACCCGCCGGCGTATGATCTACCTGCTCGCAGGTGCAACAGCCCCTGCGCTTGGCTCGTATCCTTACCTGCTCTTTGGCCCTTCCATCGCCGCTAGCTTGCCGCTACTTTTCTGGATCCTGGCCACTCTCAGCAATCTGCTAACCGGTTCGTTAGTGATCGTCATGGCGTATTCAGTAGCGTTCTTCGGCGTCCCATGGCCTGACCGGGTCGTCAAAAGCCGCTTATTTAAATGGTTGATGCGCGGCCCGGTAACCGCCAGTTTTGCTCTGGCTTTGACCACTTTAGTGCGACGTGCGGGGGTTTCGGTGGGTGTGACCTACTCCGCTCTGGTTCCCATTGTGATGGTCACCACGATCCTCCTCTTTGAGTTTACCATATCATTACTTTCGCCAATATGGGAGCGCTGGCTATTTTTCGGCAAAGATCGGGATGACCTCCGCTTGCTCCAATCCTTGGAGGCTCGCTTGCTTACCCGCAACGATCTGCGCCAATTCCTTGAAGTGGTTGTTGCTACAGTGTGTGATCGCCTCCAGGTAAAAACAGCTTTTGTGGGCTCGCTGAATGGTGATGGCCTTGAGTTGGTGGTAAAAACCGGTGATGCAGGTTTCCTCGAGCAGCAGAATGCAACGCAAGAGATCCTTGAGTTGGTCACTACTTCCCAACCTGTAGCCGAAATGTTCAGTTGGGGTGATTATTATCTTATCCCATTGCGCGCCGATGCCCCATCCGGTGCTGTACATGGGGATGGGGAAAATGGTGATTCACGCCTAACCGGCGTTTTAGGGATTTCTCGGCCTATCGATGGGGAGATGGACGATGAACAACTCGCCGCTCTCTCCCGCCTTTCCCGCCGGGCAGCCCTTGCATTGCAGGATCGTCACCTTCAACAGGAAGTCTTCCAAAGCCTGCAATCCCTCAGTCCCCAGGTGGACCTGATCCAACGCTTGAGAGCGGTATCCCGTTATGATGGTGCAGGAATGCTCTTGAATGAGGATTTGCTCCCCGAAGAAGACATGACCCAGTGGGTGAAAGATGCCCTCACCCATTATTGGGGAGGTCCCAAACTCACCGAGAGTCCATTGCTAAAATTACAGGTAGTTCGGGATGCGATCGACGATCACGAGGGCAATCCTGCCAATGCCTTGCGCGCGATTCTGAAGCGAGCTATTCTACAAGTCCGTCCGGAAGGAGAGCGTCGCTTTACTGGAGAATGGATCTTGTTCAATATTCTGGAGATGAAATTCATGGAAGGGCGGAAGGTTCGCGAAATTGCCATGCGCCTGGCCATGTCGGAAGCGGATCTCTACCGCAAGCAGCGCGTCGCCGTGGAAGCAGTCACGCATGCGATCTCCGAGATGGAAGAAGAAGCCCGTCAAGGAGTAGCGAAATCATAAGATTAATGCTATGATGGAGTAGCATTCAATGAATTTGTACAATTTTAATGTATTATCCGTGTACGTCAGTATGCCGTTATGGGGAGGGTTATTGTATGCTTTCAAAGCGGTACTCGCCAGATTATCGGGAGGACGTAGTACCCAATCCGGATGAGGGGTGGTGGTCGTCCGTGTTGGCCGATGAAGAGGGTTATGTTTCCTCTCAGAAAGAACCAGCGATTAAAGCCGGGGGGCAGGCGTCGCTGGCTTTTGTCGATTGGGAACGGGTCCGGTCAATCTACGACCAGGATGAAATCGTTACACTCAAAGTGCAAGGGTACAACCGCGGCGGGCTTCTCGTGGAAGAAGACGGATTACAGGGATTTGTTCCCATCTCCCACCTGATCGAGATGCCTAACGGGATAAATGAAGATGAGCGCCGGACAATACTTGCAGGGTACGTCGGGAAAAGCTTGCGGCTAAAGGTCATCGAATGCGAACCCGATCAAGAACGCGTGGTCTTCTCCGAGCGGGCTGCATTGTCCGGTGAAGGCTGCCGCAAAATGCTCTTCCGCGCACTAAAACCTGGCGAATGCGTGACCGGCGCAGTGACCAATGTCACCGAGTTTGGCGTTTTCGTCGATTTGGGTGGGCTAGAAGGGTTGATCCACGTCTCTGAGCTCTCATGGGGGCGCGTCCAGCACCCCAGCGATGTGCTCCAGGTTGGCGAAGAGGTTCAAGCATTGGTCTTACACGTCTCGGAAGAAAACTCGCGGGTAGCGCTCAGCCTGAAGCGTCTGTCTTCCAATCCATGGGAAACTATCCCCGAACGCTATAAACCAGGTGATTTGGTTCAAGTGGTCATTACCGGCATTGCCAGGTTCGGAGCGTTCGCCCGACTGGAAGAGGGCGTTGAGGGGTTGATCCACATCTCTTCGATGAACCTCGCACCAAACCAGTGCGACATCAGCCATTACATTTCTCCCGGGCAACGTGTGACTGCACGCATCTTGCACGTGGAAGCTGAAAAGCGCCGGCTTGGGTTGAGCCTGGTCTCCAGCGAGTAATCGGTATGCCAGTTCAGAAGCAGGGTGCTTCAAAGAATCCACGCAAGCCGGCGCCACAAATTTCAGAAAGCATCCCAGCAAACCATGATTGGATGGAGCGTGCCCTTAACCTGGCGGCGCGCTTTACACGTTTTGGTTGGGACTTGCTCGGGACCCTCCTTGTCGCTTTTGCAATCTTGACCCTGCTCGCTTTGCTCGGCCTAACCAGTGGAACCCTCGTCTCTCCCTTAGAATGGTTTTTACGGCATTGGTTGGGTTGGGGTAGCTGGATGGTTCCTATTATTGCAGCCATTGGGGGATTCCTCACATTTGGAAGGAGCCGGTCTACCGTCCCTGTTATACATTTTTCTCGGGTTTTCGCACTGGAAGGCGCCGTCCTGGCGCTGCTGCCTCTCCTGGCGGTAATTGGCGGAACTTCTTTGGAGCGCGCCGAAGCGGGTTTGGATGGAGGGGTTGTCGGTTGGGGATTGGCCGAATTGCCACGGGCAGCAGGGTTGCCTCCACTGGCAGGCTCTCTGATTTTTGGTATCCTCTTCACAGGTTTTTGCCTGGCAGGATTGAATCTGGGAGCGGGAATGGTTGCCTGGTTGGACCGGTACTTCGATAATCCGGTGGCTTTGCCGCTTGATCAGAATGCCGCGCCAGCGCGGATATGGACCGATCCGCACCTGGAAAGACAGACAGATGACCCTTCGCCAGCAGTCACTAACCCAGGGCGAAAGAAACCATTAGCGCTCCCGGCCGAATATCGCAAATCTTTTCGTGTGGCAACCCCTGAAGTTGAGAAGCCCATCGCTATCCCACCGCGCGATGAACGTTTACCGCCTCTCAATTTATTGATGAGTGAGCAGTCCTACCGTCCCGACGAGCGTCATATCAATCTGACAGCCGGATTGATCGAAAAATCTTTGGCTGAATTCGGCGTTCCTGCGAAGGTAGTCGGGTTCCGCATCGGACCTACCGTTACTCAGTATGCTGTCGAACCTGGATTTACGGAGAAACCCGGACCGGATGGCGTCCCCATTCATCAAAAGATACGGGTAGCCCAGATTTCCGGCCTCGCACGTGATTTGACTCTGGCGCTCTCCGCTGAACGGCTGCGCATCGAGGCTCCGGTGCCAGGCGCCTCCTATGTTGGCATCGAAGTACCGAATTCCCGGACGAGCATGGTGCGGTTGCGCTCGATCCTCGAGTCGGATGCGTTCTATAAGGTCAGCTCACCGCTGGCGGTTGCCCTTGGAAGGGATGTCTCCGGGCGCCCCGTTATCGCCGACCTGTCCCGTATGCCCCACATGCTGATCGCCGGAACGACGGGCTCGGGTAAGTCCGTTTGCATCGAAGCGCTGACCGTTTGTCTGGCGATGAACAATACCCCCGAAGACATGCGCCTGGTAATGATCGATCCAAAAATGGTCGAGCTGGTGCGGTTCAATGGCCTGCCACACCTGTACGGCAAAGTTGAGACGAACCTTGAGCGCATCCTTGGGGTGTTGCGCTGGGTGATGGCTGAAATGGATCACCGCTACCGGCTGTTGGAAAACGCTCACGTGCGTGATATCTCCAATTTCAACCGGAAAATGGAAAAACGGAAACAAGCAGCATTGCCTCGTATTGTGGTGCTCATTGACGAACTTGCTGATTTGATGATGTCTGCTCCTGATCAAACGGAGCACAGTTTGGTGCGCCTGGCCCAGATGGCCCGAGCAACCGGAATCCACCTGGTGGTCGCTACCCAACGGCCGAGCACTGATGTGGTCACCGGGCTGATCAAAGCCAATTTTCCGGCTCGCCTTTCATTTACCGTTGCATCTTCGATTGATTCTCGGGTGATCCTGGATACACCTGGCGCGGAGACATTGCTTGGACACGGGGATATGCTCTTTCTGAACCCGGAAAGCGGTACACCCCTGCGAGCGCAGGGAGTATTGGTCACTGATCAGGAAATTGAACGGATGATCGCCTATTGGCAGAAAGTGGCGCCTCCTGCTGAACCCCAACCCGCACCGTGGGAAGAGCTGATGAATGAGAATCAAGAAGGCGGAGACTCACTCATCAATCAGGCGGTCGAGGTTGTGCGCGGTTCACAACACGCTTCGGCGTCCTTATTGCAACGCCGCTTACGCATTGGCTATCCAAGGGCGGCGCGCCTGATCGATGAGCTCGAAGACTTAGGTGTGGTCGGTCCGACGCAGGGTGGGGGTCGTGAGCGCGAAGTCTTGATCGGACCTGACGATCAGGCAGAATCGGATGATATCGAGCCCGGCGAATCGGAATAACTCGAAAAGGCCAAATTCCCACTAGCATTTTAGAGCAATTACTTTTCCGGCTTTGACGAGCGCCTCAATGAGGTCAGGCACCCCGCCAAGACATGCTTCTACTATATCTCCTAATCCATAATAATCCAGGAACGTCTTGCAGCGGACGAGCTCGACACCCTGGCTTTCTACCTGTTGGACCTGGTCGATGACGGGCGAGTCAGTACAGACGAGCTTCACCCAATTTGCATGAGTTCACGTATACTGTTGCATGGTCACTCCGCTTACCCTGAGTCGAATGAGAGGTATGCTTGAGATCAATCCTTTCATTTATACATAAATGGATAGGTCATTCAAGCTACTGATCTTTGGAATTTCGGCAAATCACACTGGCATAAAGAAATGCACTGGCTTGACATTTTCAATTGGGTACGATAGCATTCATTCAGTTCAACCAACCTACTCTGGGCCAGTAATCGAGTCCAGAGAGAAGGACCCTTCTTGGATCGAGTTACAGAAAAAGAACGCAAGACATTTACCGACCAGTTACGGGTGCGCTTTAAAGGCATTCTCGATCCGATGGGAGCGTTTCTCAACCGTACCGGACTCTTACCCAATACAGTTACGTTATTAGGCCTGGTCGGCAACACCGCCGGTGCTATTTTCCTCGCCCTCGGATATATTACCTGGGGCGGCGTTCTGGTACTGCTTATGGGCCCGGTGGATGCATTGGATGGTACCATGGCGCGACTGCGCGGACAGGCGACGGTATTTGGGGCGTTTGTCGATTCGGTTACTGACCGCTATTCCGAATTGGTCATTTTCCTGGGCTTGTTGATTCATTTCCTGAGGACAGGCGACTCAATGGCGGCGGCGCTGGTCTATCTGGCGGCTGCCGGTTCTGTCCTCGTTTCTTATATCAAAGGCCGCGCCGAGGGATTGGGCTTTACCTGTAAGGTTGGTCTGCTAACCCGGGCGGAACGATATATCATCTTAGCCCCTTTGTTGGTTATCAATCAACCTCTGATTGCCCTGTGGTTGATTGCGATCCTGGCCAATTTCACAGCGATTCAACGGATCATTCACATCCGCAACCAGGCCCATGCAGCCGGGTTAACCGTGAATATCAACACCTCAAAAGATTAACCTTGGGTTGCCATAAGGAGATAAATATGTATCACATTCTGCCAGTTCTGAAGGAAAGGGTGAACCATGCCTGATGGTTTCTTTATCGGTCCACTGCACATCCGTTATTACGGGATTATTATCATGCTGGGCGCGCTCGTTGCAGCCTGGCTGGCCAACCGGGAAGCCAAACGCAAAGGCGAGGACCCCGAGCGCGTCTGGGATATGCTGATCTGGCTGCTCATTGCCGGGATTATCGGAGCGCGGTTGTGGCATATCTTTACCCCGCCAGCTTCCATGGTCGCCCAAGGCCTTACTACCCAGTACTATTTGACCCATCCGTTGGACGCGATCAATACGACCAAGGGCGGCCTGGGTATCCCTGGAGCGGTGATTGCCGGTGCGGTAGCCTTATTTTGGTACACCCGCCGGAATCACTTGAGCTTTGCCCGCTGGGCGGATATCATTGCTCCCGGTTTGGCTCTCGCTCAAGGGATCGGTCGATGGGGGAACTTCATCAATCAAGAAGTTTATGGAGGTCCTACCAACTTACCTTGGGCGATTTATATCGACCCAGCCCACCGGTTGCCCGGCTTCGAGAACGTTTCGTATTATCACCCATTATTCTTGTACGAATCGCTATATAACCTGGCCAACATGGGCTTTTTGTTGTGGATTGGGCGCAGATATCAGAATTGGTTGAAAGATGGCGATATTTTCCTAATCTACCTGATTGCGTACCCGGTGTTCCGCTTCTTCATGGAGTTTATCCGTTTGGACCCATCCCCAGTGGCGGGATTAGATATCAACCAGGCGTTGATGGGAGTGGTTGCTCTGCTCTCAACGGCTTTCCTAATATACCGGCACCGCAAATCGACGACTGGAGCTGTTGCGGAGGCATCCCCCCCGGATACTGCTCCCGAACAACCGGTATCCGAGGAGAAATAGCTCACCATTAATCTCTTTACCAACCCTCCAAGAACGGCTGCCACTCAATATACTCGTGGAGATGGCGCCCGAAGATATATGCGACCGACGCAGGCGGTTCCCGTGGGATGCGCAGGAGGTGCATGTGCGCTTCTTCCAACATCCTGCCGCCCTTGCGATGGTTGCATTGCGC
>JAQTMA010000048.1:0-3084 GCA_028714615.1 Anaerolineaceae bacterium
GGACTACCCGTCGTCCAGGTGTTCAATGCGGATTGGGAGCAGGGCCAGTCGGCTTCGATTAAATCTGCTCTATGGCACTTGCCTGACGAGATCGGAGCTGTTGTATTCCTGTTGGCGGACCAACCGCAAGTGACCCAAGAGGTAATCAAAGCTGTGGTATCGTTCCACAATCAGACACTCGATGAAATCGTTGCTCCCGAAATCGATGGACAACGCGCAAACCCGGTCTTGTTCGACCGGGATACCTTTCCGGAATTAATGAAACTGGAAGGGGATGTAGGAGGTAGAGCTATCTTTGCGAGACACCGCGTGACATTGGTTCCATGGGATGACTCAAAACTACTCTTGGATGTGGATACACGACAAGACTACCAGCGCTTACTGGAACTCGAATGATCGCTTCACCCTTAAAAGACCATCCGTACCCGACGGGGGTAGTGCTTGCCGCAGGATTAAGCAGACGGATGGGACAACCTAAGATGGTGATGCCTTGGGGAGAGACAACCATTATCGGTCAGGTGGTCACAACACTGCTCAAGGCAGGATTGACCGATTTGTTCGTGGTAACCGGGGGAGCCCACACCCAGGTTGAAGCCGCTATAAAGGGATTTCCCGCTCATACTATCTTCAATTCTCTTTATGCCAATGGCGAGATGCTCACCTCCATTCAAACCGGATTAAAAGCACTCGCTCCCCAAGTGGAAGCGGCAATGATCGCCTTGGGGGACCAACCCAAAATCCAGTTAAACGTCATCCAGGCAGTGGTGGAGACAGCCAGGATGAACACGTCTGGCCTTATCGTCCCCAGCTTCAAGATGCGCCGGGGTCATCCGTGGATCATTAAGCGGGAGCTTTGGACTGAGGTGCTCGATTTGCGCCCGCCGGACACCCTGCGCAATTTCATGCACCGGCATACTGATGAGATCTGCTACCTGGTGGTCGATACTCCCACCATCCTCCAAGACCTGGACACTCCCGAGGATTACCTCAGAGAGCGGCCATGACATCCACAAATTATTGTATAATGGAACCATCTGGATGACCGGAGGTGAGAAGGGCAAATTTTAGGATTATGGGAATATAGCGCATGGCCTTGCTTGAATGCTCTTCAAGGGCAAGATAGTAAGGTGACGAGGACGAGGGTCCCTCACCGCAAGGTGAGGTTAACCGGATACCGACAGGCTCCCAGCCTGGGCCCGGGAAAGTCGAGAGATCAGCGGATGCCCTCCGGTGGCGCAGCCACTTGTAACATTTCCCAACCAGAACAATATCTTTTCAACCACCCAGTTGTTGTCATGGGTTGGAAAGTTCGTTTCTTACTCATCCCGGTGCAGTGATGAATTGTTGTTCACGCTGGGAGGGGACATATATGGAGGATTATCGTATGTGTGGAATTGTTGGCTACATAGGAGAACGGAATGCTACTCCGATTATCTTGAATGGACTCAAGAAGTTAGAATATCGTGGCTATGATTCGGCTGGCCTGGCTGTTTTAGAAGACGGCCTGATTCAAGTTCGCCGAGATGCAGGGAAACTAGAGAACCTGGTTAACCGCGTGGCAGTAGAGCCCGTACAAGGTACATTGGGCATTGGTCATACTCGTTGGGCAACTCATGGAGAACCCACTGCTCGAAATGCGCATCCTCATATCGGAGCAACCGGCGAGGTGGTGGTAGTGCACAACGGGATCGTCGAAAATTTCATGGAGCTGCGTGAGGAACTGGCTGCCGAAGGGGTGATATTCAACTCGGATACGGACAGTGAAATTATCGTTCACCTCATAGAGCGAAACCTTGCCAAGCAAGGTGGATTGATTGAAGCGGTCCGCCGCAGTCTGGTTCTTCTGAAAGGAGCACATGGTATCGTCATCTTTTCCTCTTGTGAGCCAGATAAGATCATCGCCGCCCGGATCGGAAATGCCGGTGGAGTCGTTGTCGGTTTAGGAGAAGGCGAAAACTATATCGCTTCAGATATCCCTGCCATCCTGGATCACACTCGCCGGGTTATCTTCCTGGAATCGCGCCAACTGGCAATCGTCAGGAGGAAGAATGTGGAAATCCAGAACCTGGATGGAAAACCGTTTATCCCCACCATTCATACCGTCTCGTGGGACCCGGTGGCGGCTGAAAAGGGAGAATATCGCCACTTCATGCAGAAAGAGATCCACGAACAAGTTCGTTCACTAACCGATACGCTGGCTGGGAGGGTAGACTTTGATCGCGGCCTGATCCGGTTACCTCAGATGAACCTGACGGAAAAAGTCGCGACCCAGATTAATAAAATCTTCATCACAGCTTGCGGAACGGCAGCTCATGCTGGTATGGTAGGGAAAATATTAATCGAACATATCGCCCGCATCCCAGTTGAAGTGCAGATCGCCTCCGAATTCCGCTATTCCGATCCGATCCTCGACGGGCACACCGCGGTTTTGGCGATCAGCCAGTCGGGGGAAACGGCGGACACCCTGGCCGCTATGGAAGAAGGGCGGGGAAAAGGTGCGCTGTTGTGGTCTATTGTTAATGCCATCGGTTCGCAAGCCATGCGGATTGCGAATGGTTATATTTCGATGCAGACCGGGCCTGAAATCGGGGTAGCCTCGACCAAAGCTTTCACCGCACCCCTGGTTGATCTCTATATGCTGGCGATTTTATTGGCAGATTTACGCGGAACTCTGACGCCAGAGAGGCGGCGCAGGCTGGTGGCTGATCTTAGTCGGGTTCCAGACCTGGTTGGACAGGCTCTAGATCAGGACGCCGAAGTCGAGAGCGTAGCTCGGGCTATCAAGGATGTCCGCCATGCAATTTACCTGGGACGGGGGATCAATATGCCGATCGCTTATGAAGGCGCGCTGAAACTCAAGGAAATCTCATATATTCACGCCGAGGGGTATCCGGCTGGTGAAATGAAACATGGGCCGATTGCCCTGGTCGACAAAGAAATGCCGGTGATTGCCCTCGCGCCCAAGGATCCGTGGTACGAAAAAATGATCAGCCAGATCGAGCAAGCGCGAGCTCGCGGAGGAAGCGTCATTACAGTCGCCACGCAAGGGGATGAGCGTGCTGCAGACCTATCGGAGCATGTATT
>JAQTMA010000048.1:3184-19596 GCA_028714615.1 Anaerolineaceae bacterium
CCCACTTCCATCCAAATTCGCACCATTCCAGCAATTATCGAAGGCCGTGATGTGTTAGGCCTGGCTCAAACAGGCACGGGCAAGACTGCCGCGTTTGTCCTGCCAATATTACAACGACTGATGCATGGACCGCGCGGAAAATTGCGCGCATTAATTATTGCTCCAACCCGTGAACTTGCTGAACAAACACATAATGCGATCCGCCTGCTTGGCCGGCAAACTGGATTACGCAGCCTGACCATCTACGGCGGGGTAGGTGCGCAACCTCAGATCAAAGGCCTTCGGGCTGGTGTTGATATCGTCGTTGCTTGCCCAGGACGCCTGATCGATCTGATGGGTCAAAAAGCGATCAGTTTACAGTCAATCGAAGTTCTGGTTCTGGATGAAGCCGATGAAATGTTCGATATGGGTTTCCTACCTTCAATTCGGCGTGTCCTGGCAGCCTTACCAAAACAGAAACAAACCTTGCTATTTTCAGCGACAATGCCTGCAGAAATCCGGAACCTAGCCAACGGATTAATGCGTGACCCGGTTTCTGTAGAGATCAATACATCTCGTCCGGTTGAAACAGTCAACCACGTCGCCTATGCAGTCGAACAGACCAGCAAAACAGAAATGCTGCTCGAGTTGCTGCGGTTAGCAGGCAACGGGAAAGTGCTTGTCTTTACCAGAACCAAGCATCGGGCGAAAAAACTCGCCGAGCAGATTTCCCGCGAGGGAGTCTCGGCGGCTTCAATCCAGGGAAACCTTTCCCAGACCCGTCGCCAGGAAGCCATGGATAACTTTCGCAGTGGACGGGTTCGCGTTCTGGTTGCAACCGATATTGCTGCCCGTGGGATTGACGTGTCTCAGATCGCCCAGGTGATCAACTACGACTTGCCCGATACGGCGGATGCGTATACCCATCGGATTGGTCGAACAGGCCGGATGGCCAATCAAGGAACTGCTCTGTCGCTGGTTACCCAAGATGACGTAGTCATGTTGCGCACGATAGAGCGCCTTCTTGGTCGCCCACTAGAACGGAAACGGGTGGTAAGTATCGAACCTGCCGGGTTGACCCTGGAGAGGGCAACTGTTCCTGTACGGAATAACCGTCCACGACCTTCCAGTGGTGTGCGGCGGTATTAATGACTGCAGGAAGCACAAGAACCGCTGGCGCAACCGGAGCAGCCACCTGATGAAGCACTGCTGAGGTTCTTCGCACCACTAGACGTATAACAGATGGATACCTGGCGGGCGCTGTTCAAGCTCTGGCAACGTTTGCATGGAATGGGAGCGTCCGCTTCTTTCATCGAGCGAAGGGCATCGAAGCGAATGCCGCAATCCTGGCAGAAATACTCATAGATGGGCATACTAAACCTCTCTTGAACTGTGTGTGATTTTACATGGCTTATCTCGGCGGGTCAATGCTTGACCGCTGGATTTGATTGGTACATAATCACGCAGGGACGAGGGAGACCATGAATGTGCGTGGGAAGAGCTGGCTTCCATGGAATTTCGGACAATGCCGCAACGGCAAACATACGAAAGAGTGTTTCCGTGGGTGAAAGAGCTTTTCGGCGCATTCGCCGTTCCGCGCCCGGAAACACCGGTTTTTGACGTGACTATCGGCTCAGCGTTGGCTCAAATTGGGGTTTCTCCGTGGGGTGAAGATGATGCCACAGTGACAACCCGAGCTTATGTTGTCACGCAAGTGGAGCTTACTCCAGGCTTGATGCGCTTCTTATTGCGCGAAAACGACAAGATGCGATTTGGAGCTTTTGGGATCGATGCCGATGATAATATATTTTTCGAACACACCATTGTTGGATCAACGTGCGACCAGGAAGAGCTAAGAGGCTCGGTAATGGCTGTGGTGGTTACTGCAGATCAATATATTCAAGTGATCATGGAACGTTGGGGAGGCCAAAATGCATTGGAACGTTTGCCTTAATCGGGGGTCCCTCAGTCAGTAAAACGGTTATTTAAAAACCGGCGGCGGTAATATAATACACACAACAAGAGAATAAACTGGATGATTGCCATAATGATCGTGGAGAATTGGTCAAAGTAGAACATCAATAAATTAACTGAGGAAATCGAGAGCAGTAATCCCAGATAACTGAACGCTATACCCCTCCTGTCTTTTTGGAAGACCAGCAACACTGCTGAGATAATCTGGATTAATCCAACTGCAGATTGAAGACCCAGGCGAGCATTAAACCAGATAATATTACTCGAGGAGTTTAGCAAACCTGATTGGATCAGGTCTGCAAGGATGTTCATAAGGTGATCCGGGGCCTGGAGGTTGGTCACGACCAGGATCGGGTAGCGCAAAGTCCATAAGCCAAGCGCAAACAAACAACCAGCCAGGCCTAAACGCATCTCTTTGCGTTTGATCCATTGCTTTTCAATATTCAGGTACCACCCATATAACCGTTCAAAGGTCCCGGCCCGGTGCGGGACAAGGGTGAGCGAATCAACCGTGATAAAATCCTTTAGCTTGTTAATCAGGTGAGAGAAATCGGGATTATCGGAGGATTTTTCGATCTGACACAACTGTTTCAGAATGTGCTCCCGCTCAGGTGACGATAAATCTTGATCCAGGACTTCTTCAAGGTCATTCAGAACATGATATAACGCGGAACGGGTGCTATGTTGCCGTGGCTTCCGTAGTTCGAGATATAACAATACGGTGATGAGGAAGAAAGCATAGATAATCGGAGCTGCTGCTGGATAAAAGTAGTCGTTCGTTCGGGTAATAAATTTACCGACCTCGTCGATAAACAAACCTACACCCGCACCCGCAAGCACCGCATCCAGCGCCAAAGCCCAACGATTAGCCCAAATGAGCGGGAATAATGCGGCCACAAAGAGAAGCAGCCCTCCCCAAAGTACATGGGCGATGTGTAGGGGACCCTTGCCAAGCTGAGGATATCCAGTGAGCTCAAGAAAGAGACGAGTTACCGAAACCGAGGTAGCGAACGACAAAAGGGTATATAGCACATAGCGGGCGGCTTCTTCTCTTTCCACCGGTTTGCGGATGTGAGGGAAGATGGATTGCATGAGGGTATCAGCTCCTTCAGTCTTTTTGCGGTATACCTGAAATCTGGGTGAAGTATAGCATTCCGGTTGGAAGTGGACAAGCAAGATAATTGCTTGAACCATTGTGGACTCCTTGACATCCTACACAAAGCATGTAATGATCAAGCCGGAAGTTTATTACCCACAGGATTATTGAGTGGCTAACTTTTCTCACCATATCCGAAAAAAGATCAACATTCCACCTAGAATTTACAAGTTCATCCTTGTTGGCCTGCTTGTGAGCATCGTGGGTTGCACTGGAAGAATTACGCCAGTCCCCTCTCAAAAATCCCTTCCTCCTACTCTGGAGGCGCCAATCAACACATCCACTCCCCCCATTCAACCTACCCATATAGCGACGGTACGGCCTAGTTTGACACCAACACCATTACCGGCGGGGAAGGTCACAGTGTGGATGCCCCGAAGAATCCTGGATATTATTCAGCAGCCAGAAGTTATCGCCGCGTTTTCACAATCCTTTCCAGGGATTGATGTTGATTGGGTAGCAATCGATCCCGCTGTGCAAGATAGCAGAATGGCGCAAGGCATTGACGACTCACCAGACCTGATTTATCTGGAAGGGTCGCGGGTAGGGGAACTTGCTACGAAGGGCTATCTCAGCGACATTACCAGTTTCGCAGCCCCGGCTATTTTAGATTTTCCGAATGTTTTGCTCTCGAACGCTTCCTATGATGGGAAAACTTACGCAGTCCCACTGAATACTAATCCGGTGGTGATGTATTACCGCAAAGACGTCTTTGCGAAAGCTGGTTTACCAACTGACCCAGAGCGAGTCGAAATGCTGCTATCTACCTGGGATACCTTACTGAGCGCTTGCCAGACGATCAAAGCCAAAGAAAACTTGCCCTGTTTCGACCTGTCCCGGACAACCAATAATGGGTTATTGTATGAGACAATGCTGGGAACGGCCGGTTTAGGTTATTACCGGCCAGATGGTGGACTTGGTATTGGAGATCCGCAGCAGGTCACTGTTCTTGAGGAAATGTCAAGGTTCTGGAAGGCAGGGGTGACTGGCAATGAGCCAGAATGGTCACCCGCCTGGTTATCCCATCTATCCAGTGTTGACAACCCTGTCGCTCTCGTTTTTGGTCCGCCCTCCTTGGGTGAAGATTTGAGCACCTGGATCGCGCCTGAGCGAACCGGGGAGTGGGGAGTCTGCCTTACCCCAGCTTTTGATAGTCAACACCGCCTGGCAGGAGCGCAGGCCGGCGGATTCCTGGCGATCCCGGCGAAATCAAAGCATATAAGGGGTGCCTGGGTATTAGCAAATTATCTTTCATCTGGTACGATTGAAAGTCATATCCGGCTATGGACAGAGAACCAGCTTTTTCCAGCATTGCCAACTGCGTATGCTGATCCAGTGTTCCATTCAACGGCTCCTTATTTTAGCAGCCAGGTGGTTGGGGAAATCTACGCAAAGGCAGCGGGATCTGTCCCGGATGCCCTGGTCTATTCACCCGCATATGGATTAATTCATGCGGCAGTGGTGAAGGCCATCCGACGGACTGCCTTGGGGGTAAGCTCGCCTGGGGAAGCACTGCGACAAGCCTCCGAGGATGTTCAACAAATCCTCAATCAGCCATAAGAAGTTGTTGCGAAAAAAACCAGGATCAAGCGATCCTGGGTACTTCTTAAGGAACTCTACAACTTGTTAGCCGATACCGCTGATCTCCATGCGGCGGAGGAGCGTCGCCAACAACGATTTACCTTCCGCAGCGAGGACTAATGGTTGGTCCGAGGTCACTCCTCGAAAGAGGCGAGCGTTTTTCCGTAGATGGCGCATAAAGTTTGCCATATCGTAGCATTTTTGTTCCTGGCAGCGGTTCCGTAATAATTCAACTTCTACCTGGAATTGACCACTCCGCAGGGCGTTTTCTAACGCCATTAGTAATGCATGGTTCAACTCGGCTTTCACTTTGGTATTTTCATTCAGCCGGTAGATCGGTCGGACTTCACCCCCTTCGAGATGGAATAATCGTGAAAGCATTCCCAGTTCCAAACGATATTGATTGAAGAATGCTTTTACGTCGATCGGTAGAACCAAATTGTTAATATTGGGATTTGATTGGATTGATTTCTGAGGCAAATCTGGCGTGGGTGCGCCATCCGAAGCAAGACGGTTGGCGAGTAAAAGCTCAAAACATTTCTGGCGGTATTCTGTTGGCACAATATTGGCCATGTCTGCAATTTCTTTCAATTCCGCTGTGCTAATCATCGCCATATTCGACTCCCTTCAAGTACAAACCAATCCAATCCAATATCACGGGTAATCCAATATTGATAAACGCGTACATCCATCTTCTCGCTTCGTATATGAGATTATACGGCAAAACGCATCTATGCAAAAGGGTGATTGTTTGTCCACACGTTTATCCACAAGGGATATATTGGAATAGCGAATATACATTTGGTACGTGCGTATCCCCGAAGGAATTATATTGACTTGGTATGGCATGCCAGCGATTAAGCTGCGCAATTGAGTAGATGGCTAGATATTCGCGAAATATTGGTTGCTTCGGAGAAGTATTCGGAGATATGTCGGTAAACGAAAATCCCATCCTCCCGAAGGAAAATGGGGTCGTCTTCGCGTTCTACCCGGATAACCTGGTTACATGCAACCGGACGGATAAAAAAGGTTGGCTAACGCAATGGAGTGGCGAGAGTGGGACTTGAACCCACGACCCAGGGATTATGATGCCCTTGCTCTGCCAACTGAGCTACCTCGCCGGAGAGCAAAAATAATACTATAGGCCGGAAGTTTTGTCAACGGGATGGCTAATACCACCCCTTTTTCTTGAAGTAAGTGAGCATAATTGTTGGGATAGCGAGGAAAATTACCCAAACCATCGCATAGCCATACTTCCAGGTAATTTCTGGAAAATAGTGGAAGTTCATACCGTAAACGCCGGCAACAAAGGACATGGGCAAGAAGATCGTCGAAACGATGGTTAAGGCCTTCATGATTTCATTAAGCTTATTCGAGGTGGCAGACAGGTAGATATCAAGGCTATCTGATATAAGATCGCGCACAGACTCGCTGAAGTCCTGAATACGAACCAGATGATCGTAAATATCACGGTAATAAATGCGAGATAGCCGGTCGATCTGAGGGAAATCGTCTCGGGAAAGTCGATTCATGACCTCCCGCTGGGGAGAAATGATGCGGCGTAGGGAGATGGTTTGATGCTTGAGATCCAGTATCTGCTCTAGGACGGGTGTCCTCGGTCTCTCTAAAACCTGATCTTGAAGATACTCGATCCGCTCATCCATCCGATCCAAGAAAGGCAGGTACTCGTCGACCAGCTTGTCCAGGATTGCGTGCAGCAGGAAATCTGCGCCGTTTTGAATGAGTCGCTCATCGCGATCTAGCTGCTTCCAGACCGTGTCAACGCAGGTGAGTGGATTGCCCAAATAGGATGTAACCAGGAAGGTTTTTCCCAAGAAGGCATCCAACTCCTCTGTATCGACAGAACCTTCTCCAGGCTGAAGTGCATGCACAATTAGGAAGAGATAGTTTCCAAAATCGTCGATCTTGGGGGCTTGGTATCCTACGGACTGGGTGTCCTCAATGACGAGGGGATGGAAATGGAATGTATCGCGCAAGATGTGAGTTGCTTCGGCATCATCTGGGTTTTCAAGATTCACCCAGAGCAAACCAGTTCCCAACTTTACAGCGGCCTGCATTTCCGCTTGTGTGAGGTCGCGTTTTGGAGGTGTGCCATTGGAGAAGTAAATCGAACGGATCATGGGGGACCTTAGTATAGGGCCAGGGAAAGGGAAGGGGATATGCTTCCAAAGTATAATGGTAACCACCATTTCTTTCAATTTAATTCCTGTTTTTCCCCTTAATGCCGAGCACCGGTTATAATTCGGTGATAAACAGGAGGAATTATGCAAGAAATTTCAATCCAAGAATGGGTAGACAAAATCCCGCAGGCATTTATCCCTGAAAAGGCAGCCGGAATTGATGCTGATATTCAGTTACGTCTCAGTGGGGATCAGGGCGGTGATTGGTTTGTCTCAATCCACAATCAGCAAGTCAAGGCATCTCAAGGCGATACAACGAACCCGAAACTGACGCTAAACGGTGATGCGCAAGATGTATTGAATGTCTTAACCGGGAAGATGGACCCAATGCGAGCATTCATGCAGGGTAAATTTCGGGTGACTGGGGATATGAGCCTGGCGATGAAATTGATGAGCATATTCAAGAAACCATAAAACGGTGTTCAATGGAATCAAACCGCGCGGACCAACAACTGGTGTATCCGCGCGGTTTGTTTCATCGGAATCGATGATTAATAATTAATACAATCCCCAATCGTCTGCTAGGCCTTCTTCCATCATCGCAAAATCCCACACTTCCATACCGAGTGAAATTACTGCAGGGTGGCCGAGGGCGTCTTCAGCCTTTTTACGGGTGATGTCGATCAATGCCGGTCCATAAGGGCAAAATGGTGTCGTCAATATCATCTGAATGTGGGTCTGATCATCTCCGATTTTGACGTTACGAACCAGGCCGAGCTGGATAATGTTCAAGCCGATCTCGGGATCCATTACCTCCCTCAATCCGGTTTCTAATTTGGCAGCTAACTCAGGATGAGTGCTCTCAGCTTCCCAAATTGGGCGATTCTTTGGGGTAGTCTCAACTGTCATGGCTTAATATCCCCTGAAGCGAAGCTGCTGGAATAACATAAGTGCAGTGCGCGTCTCCTTGAAGAACACAATGAATTTTTTCTGCAGGGACCGCTAGAAGGGTTGAAATAACGGTCTGATCCACAGTGCATACTTCTGGATGGCTTTGCCCGACGTGATAATAGGGACATGAGATTTCATTGATGTGGTATTGATCGCCAAGCTTTTCCCAATTAACTGTAAACCCTTCCTCTTCAAGAAGTTGCTTGACGAGGTTCAATCGCTGTTCAATGGGCAAATCCTGGACCTGAACAGCATAGCCCTCCGCCATATTGGTAGCCATCCTGGTAAAAATGGATTGGATGGCTTGAGGCGGAAGGGAGTCTTTGAGCTCGCTTAGAAGTCGAGTGGTCAAGCGCAGGTAGTTAGTGGGGAACCGCTCCAGACCCTTTTCGGTAAGGTAATAAACTAATCGGGGCCGGCCAACGCCATGCCGTTCTTCATCAGCCGTAACCAGTGCCTCAGCCTGCAAACTGGTCAAATGATGCCGGACTGAGATTGCGTTGATCCCTACGGTATCAGCCATCTCGTTAATGGTTGCGCGCGGGTGGCTTAAGAGCGTCTGGAGGATTCTTTCTCGTGTGCTTTTCATAAGATCCTTGTACCGGAGAAGATAATGTACAATAGCGAAATCCAACTCCCGATGAGAGTATAACATAACCCGTGTGTTATTGTCAATATATAAGATTATTATACTAAATATTGACGATGTTCCCTATCCATGGTATAATCGCGTCGATGAGAAAACAGGTAGATAAAGTAGATTGATTTAGTATCCTAATAGCAGGTGACAAACCCTGTTGATTCACGTTGAAAAGGAGTTTTCATTACAATGTCAGACCTGATCGTTAAGGATTTGCATGTAAGCATCGATGGAAAACCAATCCTGAACGGGGTGGACCTCACCATAAAACAGGGTGAAGTGCATGCGATCATGGGACCAAATGGAACCGGAAAGTCAACCCTGGCGAACACTCTCATGGGCCATCCATCTTACCAAGTTACCCAAGGTGAAGTCTGGTTCGAGGGTCAGAATCTTCTCGACCTGGCGCCAGATGAACGTGCGAGGGCAGGTATATTCCTGGCTTTTCAATACCCGGTATCCATTCCTGGGGTGACTGTCGCGAATTTTCTGCGTACAGCAGTAAACTCCAGGCGTCGAGCCACCAATCACGAAGACAAAGGAATGCCTATCCCTGAATTTCGCAAGATGCTCAAAGAGAAGATGGATTACATTCAGATGGATCATGCGTTTGCAGGGCGGTACCTCAATGAGGGTTTTTCGGGCGGAGAAAAGAAGCGGGCTGAGATCTTACAGATGGCCGTATTAACCCCCAAAATTGCAATTCTGGATGAAACGGATTCAGGGTTGGATATCGATGCGCTGCGCATCGTATCAGAAGGGGTAAACGCTTTGCGCGGCCCGGAGTTGGGCGTATTGGTGATCACTCACTATCAACGGATTCTCAATTACATCAAACCAGATTTCGTCCATGTCATGATGGATGGACGTATCGTTGAATCGGGTGGCCCCGAACTTGCGATTAACCTGGAAGAGCATGGGTATGAATGGGTTCGCGAAAAGTACGAATCCACGACGCTTTAGCGATATACCATGAACGCGCTTTCTGGTAGCAATCTGCAGGAATTTATTGGAGGAATTTATGAGCGCTGAAACCAGCACTGAATTTCTTGATAAGCTTGGCGATTACCGGTATGGCTTTAGTGATCCGGATACTTCCGTTTTTAACACTGGAAGAGGATTGAACCGCCAGGTTGTGGGTCAAATTTCAGCGATGAAAGGCGAGCCAGAATGGATGCTTCAATTCCGCCTAAAAGCGTTGGATCATTTTATGGTGCGACCTATGCCTACCTGGGGCGCCGATCTGTCCGGCTTAAAGCTGGATGATATCTATTACTATGTCAAGCCCTCTGAATCGTCTGGTCGCAATTGGGAGGATGTCCCGGATACGATCAAGCAGACATTCGATAAGCTAGGCATCCCTGAGGCTGAGCGTAAGTTCCTCGCAGGAGTAGGCGCCCAATACGAATCAGAGATGGTTTATCACAGCATTCAAGCGCACCTGGAAGAACAAGGAGTTATCTTTCTTTCAATCGAAGATGGCCTACGCCAGTACCCGGAGCTTTTCCGGAAATATTT
Organism: Anaerolineaceae bacterium; assembly: GCA_028714615.1. Next base: position 13,125 of record JAQTMA010000048.1, read on the forward strand.
TGGTACGGTGATTCCGATAGAAGATAATAAATTCGCCGCCCTAAACAGCGCGGTATGGTCAGGCGGCTCCTTCGTTTATGTTCCGAAAGGAGTCAAAGTAGACCTGCCTTTGCAAGCATATTTCCGCCTGAATATGGCCAACATCGGGCAGTTCGAACGCAGCTTGATCATTGCCGATGAAGGCGCCCAGGTGCATTATGTTGAAGGTTGCACCGCTCCGCAGTACACCACAGATTCGTTCCACTCAGGTGTAATCGAGATCATTGTAAATAAGGGCGCCCGGGTGCGATATACCACCATCCAAAACTGGTCAACCAATGTCTATAACCTGGTTACCCAGCGCGCCATGGTGCAAGCAGGCGGCACGATGGAATGGGTAGATGCGAATCTGGGCTCGAAAGTGACCATGAAATATCCATCCTGCTATTTGATGGGTCCTGGCGCTCATGGCGAGATCCTATCAATGGCTTTTGCCGGTCCCCACCAACATCAAGATGCCGGTGGAAAAGTGATCCATTTTGCTCCGCATACCAGCAGTAAGATCACATCGAAATCCATCAGCCGGGGTGGTGGGCGTGCTTCTTATCGCGGAATGCTGAAAGTGTATCATGGGGCATATGATGTAAAGTCCAACGTGGTTTGCGATGCCCTCTTGCTCGATCCGCAATCCCGCTCCGATACTTACCCATCGATTGAAATTGATGAACAGGATGTGACCATCGGTCACGAGGCGACTGTGTCTAAGATCGGAGAAGAGCAACTCTTCTACCTGATGAGCCGGGGATTGTCTCAAGAAGAAGCGACGACCATGGTAGTCTCCGGATTTATCGAACCCTTGGTTAAAGAATTACCAATGGAATACGCAGTGGAGATGAACCGCCTGATTCAGCTACAAATGGCGGGATCAGTTGGGTAATAGCAGAACCCCCGAAGCATCATAAGTTGAGGAATGACCCACGAATGACTGAAACCCCTCACATCGTTACCCGGACCCGGCGCACAGAACCGGTAGAAGAACGTTTCCAATTCACATCAGAAATGATACCGGCAGTTGGCTCTCCTGGTATGGAAAATTATCGCCAGGCTGGATGGAAAACTTTTGAGAAGCTACCCATCCCTGACCAGAAGGATGAAGCCTGGCGGCGGACTGATTTGAAACGGATGATGGTCAATAGCTTTCGGCTCCCGAAATCTGATGCCTATCTGGATCAACCTGGAGTACCAGCCCGGCTCCTCAACCCGATGGCAGACGAGCAACATGGTGGTGAAATCGTAATAGCCTCTGGAATGGCAAAGGTAAAACTGGACAATGCCCTGGCCAGCCAGGGAGTGATTTTTACCGATTGGCAAAGCGCCCAGGTGGACCACCCCGGACTACTGGATCGCTTGGTCGGGAAAGTAGTACGGGCAGATGAAGGTAAGTTTGGCGGTTTGGCGGCCGCTCTAGCGCAAACCGGCGTCCTGGTGTACATACCTCGCGGTGTCCAGGTACCGATGCCGTTGCACAGTTTGATTTGGGGTCCGGGGATTGGCCTGGCGCACCTCACTCATGTTATTGTTTGGCTGGAGGAAGGCGCCTCAGCCACTTATATCCATGAATCATCTTCACCCAACGAAGGTGGGGGTCAAACCTTGCACAGCGGGATCGTAGAAATTCACGTCGGCCCGGCTGCCAATCTGCGTTTCGTCGAGCTACAATCGTGGGGCGAATCGGTCTGGAACTTTTCACACGAGCGCGCCCAGGTTGAACGGGATGGAATTATCGAGTGGACCTTTGGCGCAATCGGTAGTCACCTGACCAAGAATTTTACCGACCTTGACCTTATTGGACCCGGAGCAACCGGAAAGATGTCGGGGTTTTACTTCACTGACCACGATCAGCACCTTGATCATGATACACAGCAAAACCACCTGGCCCCCAGTACAACAAGCGACCTGCTTTTCAAAGGTGCCTTATTAGGGAAGAGTCGCTCGGTCTGGCAAGGCATGATTTATGTAGCGCCCGGCGCTGTGAAGACGGATGGTTACCAGGCGAACCGGAATTTGGTGCTTAGCCGGGAGGCTCGGGCGGATTCAATTCCCGGGCTGGAAATCTTGGCCGATGACGTGCGCTGCACCCATGGTGCTACGGTCGGCAAAATTGACCCGGAGGAGATTTTCTATTTACTTAGCCGGGGCATCCCGAAGGGTGAAGCTGAACGATTGGTGGTCGAGGGATTCTTTGATCCGATCATGCAGCGCATCCCTTTTGAAGGGGTCAAACAGCGATTTCAACAAGCAATCCACGATAAAATGGGCGAAGATCTATCAGGAGGGTAACATGGCACAATTCCCCTATATGAAGGAACCAGATCCGGTTCATACCTTTGACGTCGGTGATTCAGTCGAAGTTTATTGCGACCACGAAAAAAATAGTCAGCGTATCCGTGGCTGGTTGCGAGGAATTGTCGTCCAGGTGGATCCGAAAATGGTAGCTGTCCAATTTCGGACGAATGTGTTCCTCACAGATGGGTGGATGGTTCCGGACCATATCCTGTGGTATCCGCAAAACTCCACCCACCTGCGTCCTGCGCAACGGAGATCCAGGCCAACCCTGACGAAAGCTGAATAAATGGAAAGATCGATGAAACCAGTAACTTCTCCGGTGTTAGACATTACACGCATTAGGGCAGATTTCCCAATCTTGAAGCGTGAAGTGCATCCTGGTATCCCGCTGGTTTACCTGGACTCTACAGCTACCTCTCAAAAACCAGCAGTCGTCATCGATGCGATGGATGCTTATTACCGAACCTCCAATGCGAACATCCACCGTGGCGTCCACACACTGGCCGAAGAGGCGACCGCTGCTTATGAGTCAGCACGGGAGCGTATCGCTACGTTTATTAGTGCGAAATCCCCGTGTGAGATTATTTATACTCGGAATGCGACTGAAGCCATCAATCTGGTGTCAAATACTTGGGCGCGCGCCAATCTCAAGAGTGGTGACATGATCATCCTGACTGAGATGGAGCACCATTCCAACCTGGTTCCCTGGCAGATGGTGGCCGCCGAGCGAAACCTGCGTTTGGAATTTATCCCGGTTGGTGAAGATGGTTTATTGGACATGCAAGTCTACCGTCAATTGCTCCAGCAAGCACCGAAACTGGTGGCATTTACTGCTATGTCAAACGTTCTCGGGACGATTACCCCGGCTAAAGAGATCATCCGGATGGCGCACGAATCTGGAGCACTCGTTCTGGTTGATGGCGCTCAGTCGGTACCGCATTTTCCAGTCGACGTTCAAGATCTTGATGCAGACTTTCTTGCCTTTTCTGCGCATAAGATGGTTGGACCGACCGGTATCGGCGTATTATACGGAAAGGAAGCATTGCTGGAAGCTATGCCACCTTTCCTGGGTGGCGGGGATATGATCCGTAAAGTGTACTTACGCAGCTTTACACCGAACGAGCTGCCGCATAAATTCGAAGCCGGGACGCCAGCCATTGCAGAAGCGATTGGTTTTGGCGCGGCGGTTGGTTACTTGACCGATGTCGGCATGGAGGCAGTCGCTCGCCACGAACACGAGTTAACCGCTTATGCGATGGAACGCTTAGAAGAGATACCTGGGGTAAAAATTTTCGGGCCGGTAGCCGATAAACGGGGTGGGGTTGTTTCTTTTATGATGAATGGCATCCATCCTCATGATGTGGCTCAGATCTTGGACAATTCCGGCATCGCCATTCGAGCAGGTCACCATTGTGCAATGCCATTACACGACAAATACAGCATTCCGGCAACCTCGCGTGCCAGTTTCTACCTGTATAATACGATTGATGAGGTAAATAAACTAGCCGAAGGAATTTACAAAGTCAAAGAAGTGTTCGGCATGTAGAGTCCACCTGAAAAAGTGACTTAACCACGATGGATGATTTATATCGGGAATTGATTATTGAGCATTATAAGAATCCTGGATACCGCGGCCAGCTTGATCCACACGATATCTCATTCGAAGATGAGAATCCCCTTTGCGGTGACCATCTCCGCATCGATGTTCGGCTGGATGATAAAGGCCGGGTGAGCGCGGCTGCTTTTAGTGGGCACGGTTGTGCAATTTCACAAGCGTCAGCCGATCTACTGCTCGAAGATATCATTGGGAAAACGGTTGAAGAGGTCAAAGGACTTAATAAGCAGAACGTGTTGGACTTGTTAGGGATTGAACTCGGACCTGTGCGACTCAAATGTGCGCTTCTGCCCCTCAAGGTGCTTAAAGCGGGTGCATATGGCCTTCAGGTGGCAGACGATGCTCTGGTTGAGGATCGGTAATGCCCGGGATGTATAATTATAAACAGATCGATGAATCGAGCTGTGTCTTTTATGAGATCGCCGGTTTGGACGATTTACCCCCGGGTGAGCGCTTGTTCGTTGAGATTGGACTGGATCCGATTGTTGTATTCAACCTGGCTGGTGAATTGTATGCAATTGCCGACGTTTGCTCACACGATGATGGACCGGTGGGGGATGGAGAGTTGGATGGGTTTCAGGTAATCTGCCCACGACACGGCGCCCGCTTTGATGTGCGTACCGGAGAAGTGGTATCCTTACCAGCAGTTGTCGATATCCCAGCTTACCCGGTGCGCGTAGCCAACGGGAAGATCTTACTCGGGGTACCGGTTAAAGTTTAGCGGCTTCGTCGTCAAGATTTGGTGTGCTTACAAGCAATCCCTCTATTCGTGAAATGAGGGCTGCGCACACTAAGAAATGCAATCGAATCTCCCGACGATGCGTAAAATATCAAATCCCTCCGCGTATGGTCGTTCGGCCAGCGCTCCATGCCGGATCAAAGTCGAACGAGTGATCTCTGGCTTAAAATAGTACTTATCTTGATACGTCTTGTATTCGGCCAATGCCGTGATCTTTTTTTCAACGTCATCTTCCCCGACTTCTACTAAAAAATTCGGAAAGAACCCATAACTGGATCTCAGCACATCAAAACCCAGGACGGTAGTCCCGCGGAAAGCCCTCAAGGATTCCTCCATTACAGTGGCATGGTCTTGATGGATGTCCGCTTTGGTATGCACGAAAACGACTTCCGGATGGTAGGTATTGTTGAGGTCTATAAGGTATTCGAGGATTTCCTGGCGGGCATGGGGAAAGCGACGTGTCTCGAACGAGTGAACCAGGACGTTTTCTGGACGAACCCCCAAAATATCCATACTGGCGCGGTGCTCGTTGACTAGGTTGTATAGGGCAGGATTTTTTTGATTATCGGAGAGGGTGACGCATACAACCTCAGCCCGGGCGGAGACATGGGCAATCAATGCGCCGCAACCTAGCTCGATATCATCCGGATGGGCGCCGATGAAGCACACCTTCTCACCATAAAAGACCATCGAATGGCTCATCGGGCTCCTTATTTTACTGCCAAAATGCCACCCACAACTTTGGTCATTACCAATTTACCTTCTTCGGTAAAGCGGCGTTCTGCGACCCTGGTGATTTGCTGCATGATGTTTTCAAAATCATTCTTATTTTGAAAGAAACTGCCCCAAAGTTTCCGGTCCTCTGAGAGGGACGCCCGGGTGTACTCGATGAATGGCTGCACCGAATCAAATGTCAGCGGATTTTCGAATGTGTGGACCGTCCCGCTGGAAAATACTTGCTTAATCTCGCCCCAGATCTCAGTCGAGAAGCGGGAGCTACCCGGCATTGGAGGGATGGGTTTGTCGGTGGCTTCACGAATTATTTCGTAAAACAATTCTTTGTTCTCAGGCAATGGTCCTGTGGTAAACAGGCGTCCCCCCGGTTTCAGCACCCTGTGCATTTCTGCGATGGTGAAGGGGATATTCTCGGCATAATAGATCGAAAAACAACACGATAGCAGGTCAAATTGGTTATCGGGATAAGGGAATCGCTTGTTGAAATCTAATTCTACAAATGTGACTTTACCTCCAAGGTGTGAGTTCTCCTTGCGAGCCTGGTCTAGCAACTCGGGATTGATGTCGCCACCAGAGATATCTGCTTCTTCGTTAAGTTCATTCAAGTAAGAGAAACACTGCTTTCCGGAACCGCAACCCACATCCAGGATTTTCATCCCTTTCTCAAGATGGAGCAGCCCCATCATCCACTCATCGATATTGCGGCTACCGTATTTATTGTGGATATCGATACGGGTGAGCAGGTCACTTGTCGTTTCCTGGTAGTTAAATTTCATAGCGCCTCGCAGGTTATCATGAGCTACGGGTGGAGGAAGGTTATATTCTCCCTCCGAAGTGGATAATCGAATGGTTGGGAAAGCGAAGTAAGTATCATGGACGATGTAAGGTTTGTCAAGGATCAGCAGATACGGGGAAGCATTTCTCCAGCGAGGACGTCCAGGATACGTGTTGAACCGAAGGGTGTATGCAACAATACCCTGCCGGGGTCGCCAGCTACTACCCGTCCTATGCGCGTAGCCATTGAACCGTAAGGTGAGCTACGCAAAGCAGCCAAGGCA
>JAQTMA010000048.1:19696-22368 GCA_028714615.1 Anaerolineaceae bacterium
TTTCTATGGGCAAGCCTTCTTCCAGGATAAAGCCAGCGGTGAGATACAGCGGCTCAGCGCCTAACATGGCAACATCATTGACGGTGCCACAAACAGAAAGGCGTCCTATATCTCCGCCGGGGAAGAAAAGGGGGCTGACGATGTGCGAATCAGTTGAAAGCGCCAGGTGTCCTTGCAAGCCGGCCAGGCTGGGTAAATCCAACCGGGCTGCGTCGTTGTTCTCCAGTAAGGCTGGATTACTCAAATGAGGAAGAAAAACTCTATGGATGAGGTCATTGGTCATGCGCCCACCGCTGCCGTGACCCATAACGATCTGATCCTGGTGGGGGAGCGGCACCGGGCAGAGAGCAGCTTCAAAGTTGGCATCATTAAGGTTTGTCATCGTTTATAATCCTGTTGCGGAGCAGTTTATTTAGTTCTTCCGGGCATATCGAAAATAAGCCGCACAGGCGCCTTCAGAGGAGACCATCGTAGCACCCAGGGGGTGATCAGGGGTGCATATTGTGCCAAATGCTGGACACTCGGGAGGTTTTTTCACCCCTTGCAATATCTTCCCTGCAATGCAGATTTCCGATTCGTGCGTATGGATGTCACCAACCTCGAAACGTTGTTCGGCATCGAATGCAGTATACTCTTTCCGCAAGCGCCAGCCGCTCATCGGAATCGGGCCGATCCCACGCCAGTTGCGATCGCAAGGTTCGAAAACCCGTTTGAGCATTGCTTGGGCTGGAAGATTACCCTGGGGTGTAACGGCACGGGGGTAGGCATTCTCTACAATGTGCATCCCAGCCTCGAGTTGCCGGATGGTCATTAGAATTCCGTTCGCCAGGTCAAGCGGCTCGAAACCGGTGACCACGATTGGTATGCGGTACTGGTCAGCGATGGGAGGATATTCCTGTGTCCCCATTACAGCACAGACATGGCCTGCAGCCAGAAATCCCTGGACTCGATTGGCCGGACTGCCGAGAATCGCATGCATTGCCGGAGGTACGCACACGTGGGAAACCAGCATCGAATAGTTCTTGACGTCCAAGGCTTTTGCCTGAACCACACTCATAGCATTGGCAGGTCCAGTAGTCTCAAAACCAATTCCAAAAAAGACCACCTGTTTATCAGGGTTTTGTTGTGCCATGCGGACAGCATCAAGGGGAGAATAGACCACGCGCACTTGCCCCCCATTGGCGCGCACTGAGAAAAGGTCGCCATGTGATCCGGGGACTCGCAGCATGTCGCCATATGAGGTGAAGATAACATCCGGTTGGGTGGCTATCGCTAATGCCTTATCAATCAATTCCAAAGAAGTGACGCACACCGGGCACCCCGGTCCATGAACCAATTCGATCTCCGGCGGCAATAATTGGTCTAATCCGTAATGCATGATGGCATGGGTCTGTCCTCCACAGATTTCCATGATCACCCAGTCACGAGTCACGTTGCGGCGGATCTCCTCGATTACACCTCTGGTCAGGTGGGCGTCGCGGTATTCGGTCAGCATCTGCATGGGTCTATTCCCCAATCGTCCGCTTATTGAAAGCGTCCTCGACATCCCCCCCTAGTTCTTCGTCGAGTGCAGCAATTTCTCGCAGTGCGCTCAGCGTGATCTGGGCATCTTCCTCGTTCAAAACGCTGAGGGCAAAGCCAGCATGCACGATGGTGTATTCGCCGACCTGGGCTTCTGGCAGGGATTCGAGGCAAGCCTCCCGGAGTACCCCGCCAAAGTCGATTTTGCCCATGCGTAGTCCGCCCGACGTGTAGATATCAATAATTTTTCCAGGAACTGCCAGACACATATTTTTACCTTATCTTTCTAATGGTGAACGTGGACCGTTGGTGACTGTCGCCGCGGCTATAACTGCCTGTCCCAGGCAGATGCAGCCGTCGTTTGGGGGGAGTTGGTGGTGAGTCAAAGCAAGAAACCCGGCGCCTTCCAATCGGGCAAGGACGCGCTCAGTCAAGAAGCGGTTTTGCCAGACGCCGCCGCTAAGGGCAACTGTATTCAGACCGTTTTCATTGCGAAGGGTTACACAAAGTTCTGCAACCAATTCCACCAGGCTGTTGTGAAAACGAGCGGAAAGCTTTGGAATAGGTAACCCACGCCGACTATCTTGCAATAGGCCGGTGAAGAGAGGTGCAGGATCGAAAACCCCGTTGGCGATCAGGAATGGGTAATAACCCATCTCAAGCGGATCAGCGCATGCCTCCAGTTCCATGGCGGCTTGTCCTTCGTAAGTAACTCGTTGACGGATGCCTAACAGCGCTGAAATCGCGTCGAACAGGCGTCCCACACTGGACGTTGCGGGGGTGTTCAATGCTTTTTCTAGTTGCTGGCGTAGTATAGTCTGTTCCTGCTCGTTCTGATCCATCATTGGAGGGAGATCCGCCTCCCATTCAATCCCAGCTTTCCAGAGATAGGCCAAGGCCATTCGAGACGGCCTTTGGATGGCGGTGTCCCCCCCAGGCAGGGGTGTATATGCCAGGTGGAAGGACCGTTCATACGAACGATAGTCACCAACCAGGACTTCGCCTCCCCAGATAGCACCGTCCGGGCCGTATCCAGTGCCGTCGAAACTCAATCCAATGGCGGGCTCATCCAAAGGATGCCCGTTTTCTGCCAGGCAGGCGGCCAGGTGAGCGTGGTGGTGCTGCACCTGGATCAGTGGCAAACCTTCCCG
>JAQTMA010000049.1 GCA_028714615.1 Anaerolineaceae bacterium
GGAACCGAACCCCGTGCCCCTACAGAATTTCTACCCAACTCACATTCCTGCTCTTGACCTTTTCTTGACCCATTTCGATATCACCTTGACGCCCCCTTGACCTTGAAAAGGATATAAGTAACCAGGAGGGGTAAACATGCTAGATATCCTACTTTTGATCGGTTTTATTTTCCTTTCCGGCCTGACCTATCTGTTGGTGCTGGGCTGCGAGAGCCTGATGGAGAAGCGCAAATGAACGCCTGGTATATCATCTCAGGGTTGGTAGCTCTGGCTTTGCTCATTTATTTGTTTATCGCGCTGCTGCGACCGGAGAAATTTGGATGACAATCAACGGTTGGTCTCAAATCGTTCTTTACTTAATTGTCCTCCTGCTCCTGGTTAAACCCCTGGGCAGTCACATGGCTAAGGTATTTCAGGGCGAGCGTACTATCCTGGATCCAGCTCTCGGCCCAATCGAACGTCTCATTTACCGGTTGGGTGGTGTGGACCGGACTATGGAGATGAACTGGAAGATGTATGCCCTGACCATGCTGTTGATCAACGGCATCGGTATTGTTTTCCTGTACATTCTACAGCGCATCCAGGGCAGCCTGCCCCTCAACCCGCAGGGCTTCAGTTCGGTCAGCCCCGCGCTAGCCTTCAACACTGCGGTTAGTTTCGTGACCAACACCAACTGGCAGAATTATGCCGGTGAGACGACCATGAGCTACCTGACCCAGATGCTGGGGTTGACCGTGCAGAACTTCCTTTCCGCCGCAACCGGATTGGCAATCCTGGCCGCCTTCATCCGCGGTTTTGTCCGCCATTCTGCCCAGACCATCGGCAACTTCTGGGTGGATCTGACCCGTTCAACCCTCTACATCCTGCTCCCGATTTCGGTGCTCGTGGCCTTCTTCCTCGTCTGGCAGGGAGACCCGCAAACCTTTTCACCCTACCATACGGCCAACCTGCTCCAGCCTACCAGTTTCCAACAGCCCAAGATGGATGCCAACGGTAACGCCGTCAAGGATCCCGCCGGCAATCCGGTTATGGAAAGCGTGCCCCTCACCCAACAGACGATCGCCATCGGGCCGACTGCTTCGCAGATCGCCATCAAACACCTGGGTACCAATGGCGGCGGCTTCTACAACGCAAATGCCGCCCATCCTTACGAGAGCCCGTCTCCGCTGACCGATTTCGTGCTGATCTTATCGGAAACGGCGCTGGCAGCCGCCGCAACCTATACCTTCGGCAAAATGGTCGGGGATACTCGCCAGGGTTGGGCTATTTTGACTGCAATGATGATCATTTTTGTCGCGCTGATCGGCATCACCTATTATTCAGAAACCCGCGCCAATCCCTTGCTCACAGCTATCGGGGTAGATCAGGCGCCCAGTGCACTGCAGGGCGGCGGCAACATGGAAGGTAAGGAGGTGCGTTTCGGCATAGCCCGTAGTGCCTTGTTTGCCACCGGAACAACCGTGACCTCCACCGGCGCTATCGATGCCCAGCACGACTCTTTTATGCCGCTGGGGGGCATGATTCCGCTGGTCGATATGATGTTGGGCGAGAACGTTTTGGGCGGGGTCGGCTCCGGGTTGTACGGAATGCTGATCTTCGTCATCGTGGCCGTTTTTGTCGCCGGGCTGATGGTGGGGCGCACACCGGAATACCTGGGCAAGAAGATCGAGATATATGAGATGAAGATGGCCTCCTTGCTCATCCTGATCATGCCGATCATCGTCCTGGGGTTTACCGCTCTGGGGGTAGTGACCAGCGGCGGTCAAGCCGGGCCATTGAATCCCGGCCCACATGGTTTCAGCGAGATCCTGTACGCCTTTGCCTCGCAGGGGAACAATAACGGCAGCGCCTTCGCCGGACTGAACGGCAACACGCTCTTCTACAACCTGACCGGTGCGGTGGATATGTTCATCTCCCGTTTCTGGCTGGCCGTGCCCACGCTGGCGCTGGCAGGCTCGCTGGCTCGCAAGAAACGTGTCCCGTCTGGGTCCGGCACGCTGCCAACCCACACCCCCTTGTTTATCTTCTGGCTTATGGGCGTCCTGCTCCTGGTTGGAGCGCTCAACTTCGTTCCCGCCCTGGCTTTAGGGCCGGTAGCCGAGCATCTCATTTTATTCACTCATTGATCCAAGATCGGTTGGAATTCTGGTATGGTAGAGCAAAATCGTAAACCGAAATCTCAATATTCCGCATTGTACCGCCGGGCTATTTTCGACTCGTTCATCAAGCTGGACCCGCGCTCGATGGTGCGCAACCCGGTCATGTTTGTGGTTGAAGTGGGGAGCGTACTCACTACAGCGCTCTGGATGCAAGCCCTATTTGGAAAAGGCGAAGCGCCGGCGCCTTTCATCGCTGCGGTTGCCCTCTGGCTGTGGTTCACCGTTCTGTTTGCCAACTTCTCCGAGGCGATGGCCGAAGGGCGCGGCAAAGCCCAGGCCGACGCCCTGCGCCACACCCGCCAGGAAACCCAGGCAAAGAAGCTGCGGCAACCGAAACGGGATGCCGCCTACACCCTGGTGCCTTCACCCGATCTCAAGAAGGGAGATGTCTTCCTGGTGGAAACCGGGGACATCATCCCTACCGACGGTGAGGTGGTGGAAGGCATCGCTTCGGTAGATGAAAGCGCCGTAACCGGGGAGAGCGCCCCGGTCATCCGCGAGTCCGGCGGGGACCGCAGCGCTGTCACCGGTGGGACGCGTGTGCTTTCCGATTGGCTGGTCGTACGGGTTTCGGCCAACCCCGGCGAGGGATTCCTGGACCGCATGATCGGGCTGATCGAGGGCGCCAAACGTCAGAAGACGCCCAACGAAATTGCCTTGAATATCCTCTTGGCAGCCTTCACCATCATCTTCCTGGGAGTGTGCATCACGCTGCTGCCGTATTCCATCTACAGCGTGCAGTCCGCCGGTAAAGGCTCGCCGATCACCATTACCGTCCTGATTGCCCTGCTGGTTTGCCTGATCCCCACTACCATCGGCGGGCTGCTCTCGGCCATCGGCATCGCTGGCATGGACCGCCTGATCCAGCGCAATGTCATTGCCCTCTCCGGGCGGGCTGTTGAGGCAGCCGGGGATGTGGACGTACTGCTGCTTGATAAGACCGGCACCATTACCCTGGGCAATCGACAGGCGGTGGAATTCATCCCGGTGAACGGGGTTTCCGATCGCGATCTGGCCGAAGCCGCACAGCTCTCTTCTCTCGCCGATGAAACTCCCGAGGGGCGGAGTATTGTCGTGCTGGCCAAGGAAAAATTCGGGTTGCGCGGCCGGACTTTGACGGCTTCCCCGGATGCTCCCGGCGGCATGCGCTTTATCCCGTTTACCGCCCAAACCCGTATGAGTGGCGTCGATCTGGACCACACCAGCATTCGCAAAGGGGCCACGGATTCCATCTTAACCTACGTCCAATCCTGTGGGAAGACCCCCCCACACGATCTGAAACCGGTAGTCGACTCGATCGCTAACCAGGGTGGCACCCCATTGGTAGTGGCTCGCAATGGCGACGTGCTCGGTGTGATCCATCTCAAGGATATCGTCAAAGGGGGGCTGCGCGAGCGCTTCTCCCAATTACGCAAGATGGGCATCAAAACGGTGATGATCACTGGCGATAACCCCCTCACCGCGGCAGCGATCGCGGCTGAAGCCGGGGTGGATGATTTCCTCGCCCAGGCTACTCCGGAAGCCAAGCTCAAGCTCATCCGGGATTATCAGGCCGGTGGACGCCTGGTGGCAATGACCGGCGATGGAACGAACGATGCTCCAGCCCTTGCCCAGGCCGACGTGGCGGTCGCCATGAACACCGGCACCCAGCCGGCGCGCGAGGCGGCCAACATGGTGGATTTGGACTCCAACCCCACCAAGCTGATCGAGATCGTAGAGATCGGCAAGCAACTGCTCATGACGCGCGGCGCGCTGACCACCTTCTCGATCGCCAACGACGTGTCCAAGTATTTTGCCATCATCCCGGCTGCCTTCGTCTCCACCTACCCGTCGCTGGCTGTATTGAACATCATGCAGCTCGCCACCCCGCACAGCGCCATCCTTTCGGCAGTGATCTTCAATGCGTTGATCATCGTGGCCCTCATCCCGCTGGCGCTCAAGGGGGTGCCTTACCGACCGAAAGGAGCAGCGCGCCTACTGCGAGACAACCTGCTGATCTATGGGGCCGGCGGTCTGATCGCGCCCTTTATCGGCATCAAGCTGATTGATATCCTTTTGGTTACCTTGCACCTGGTTTAGGTCGAGGACAGGTTGAATTGGTAGGTAATAGAATGGTTCATCAATTGAAACCCGCTGTGCTCCTCTTCGCTTTATTGACCCTGCTCACCGGAGTGATCTATCCCGTGCTGGTGACCGGCGTAGCCCAGGTCGCCTTCCCATTCCAGGCCAATGGCAGCCTTATCCAGAAGAATGGCCAGGTCACCGGCTCAACCCTGATCGGTCAACCCTTCGACGATCCAAAGTACTTTTGGGGGCGCCTCTCTGCAACCAGCCCTTATCCGGATAATGCCTCGGCTTCATCGGGTTCCAACCTCGGGCCAACCAACCCGGCTTTGGTCAGTGAAGTCCAGGCGCGCATCGATGCCCTCCACGCAGCAGACCCTGGCAATCCCCAACCGGTCCCCGTCGATCTGGTCACTTCTTCTGGGAGCGGTTTGGATCCCGACATCAGTCCCGCCGCGGCGTACTACCAGGTAGCGCGCATTGCTCGGGTGCGTGGGTTGGATCAAGGCCGGGTGCGAGCGCTCGTCGATCGATTGATCCAGAATCGCCAATTCGGATTCCTGGGAGAAATGCGGGTCAACGTTTTATCACTCAATCAAGCCGTAGATGAGCTACAATAATCTCATGCTTGAAGAATTCCACCGCCCTGATCCAGATCGATTGCTCACTCGATTACAAACCGAGCAGAGCCGCCAGAACCGGGGTCAGTTGAAGATCTTCCTGGGCTACGCGGCGGGGGTAGGGAAGACGTATGCCATGTTGGAAGCAGCCCACCAACGCCTGGCGGAGGGGGTGGATGTCGTCATCGGCTACGTGGAAACCCATAGGCGCGCAGAAACCGATGCGCTCGTTCACGGGCTGGAGGTGATCCCCCGCAAACCGATTGAATACCGGGGAACCCTTCTGGAAGATATGGATGTCGATGCGATCCTTGTTCGCCATCCCGCAGTGGTCTTGATCGACGAACTGGCCCACACCAACTCTCCCGGTATGCGTCACCCGAAGCGCTACCTGGACGTAGAAGAAATCCTCACCCAGGGAATATCGGTATACGCCACCCTGAATATCCAGCACATCGAAAGTCTCAATGATGTGATTCGGCAAATAACGGGGGTCACCGTCCGCGAAACCATCCCCGACCGTATCGTGGATCAAGCGGACGAGATCGAGTTGATCGACCTCGCGCCGGATGAACTCCTCAACCGGTTGAAAGAGGGAAAGGTATACATCCCGGATCAGGCTGCCAGAGCCGTTCAGCAGTTTTTCCGCAAAGGGAACCTGACTGCCCTGCGGGAGATCAGTTTTCGCCGGGCTGCCGACCGGGTGGACGAGCAAATGTTGGATTACATGGAGGCCAAAGCCATCCCGGGCCCGTGGGCGGCCAAAGAGCGCATTCTCGTGGCAGTCAGTTCTCACCCCTTGAGCGAACGGTTGGTGCGCACCGGCCGGCGGCTGGCAGACAACCTCAATGCCGAATGGTTCGCGGTGTACATCGAAACCCCAGACCGGATGCACTACTCCGCCAGCCATTCTGAACGAGTACAGCATACCTTGCGCCTGGCGGAAGAATTGGGCGCAAAGGTGACGACGATCTCTGGGAGAACCGTACCTGATGCAGTGCTCGAGTATGCCCACGCCCACAACATCACCAAAATTATTGTCGGCAAGCCGCTCCGCCCACGCTGGCTCGAATCACTGCGCGGTTCGATCGTCGACGAGATCATCCGCGATAGCGGCCCCATCGATATCTACGTGATGAGCGATCCCAGTGGCCCGGTTCCCAAACCGAATGTCGACAGTTCTCGCCCACACCGCCCGTTCCGCCGGTACTTCTTTAGCGCCTTATTGGTGGGCGCAGCCACCTTGATCAGTGTTCCTCTCCAGGCATTGATCCATCCTACCAACCTGGTGATGATCTACCTGGCTGCCGTGGTCGTAGCAGCTCTCTACCTGGGCCGAGGTCCGGCCATGATGGCCTCCTTGATGGGTGTGTTGGCGTTCGATTTCTTCTTTATTGCTCCCCGGTTGACCTTCTCGGTCTACGATACCCAGTTTTTCCTGACCTTTATCGGACTGCTCATCGTCGGGCTGATCATCAGTAGCCTGACCTCTCAGGTGCGCGACCAGGTCGAAGTCCTGCGCCAACGCGAAGCGCGCACCTCGACCCTGTACTCCCTTAGCCGTGACCTGACGACCGCGCTCGGGCTGGAAGCGGTCTTACAGACCATCGTCGGGCATATTGCCACAACGATCAGCCGGGATACGGTCATCTTGTTACCAAACGGGGAAACGCTCGAAGTGTGTATGGCAAGTCCTGGTTTCACCGTCGGGGAAGACGAATTGGCGGTTGCCCGTTGGGCATACCAACACGGCCAATCAGCCGGCCACGGAACCTCGACTCTCCCCGCGGCAGCGGTGCGCTACCTGCCATTAAAAACTACCCATGGCGTCGTGGGCATCCTGGGCGCCCGGCCTGGACCATCTGGCGATCTGCTGAACCCAGAGCAGCGCGAATTCCTGGATGCGTATGCCAACCTGGCCGCCTTGGCAATCGAACGCGCCCAACTCGACGATCAAGCCAGCCAGGCGCACGTGCTGCGTGAGACAGAAAAACTGCAGACCGCTCTGCTGAATTCCATTTCACACGATCTGCGCACTCCTCTGGCTTCTGTCACCGGCGCGTTGGACAACCTCTTGGAGGCAGAGGGCGGCAACTGGGATCACATCCGGCTGGATCACAATGCTCGCCTGGATCTGCTGGAGAACGCCAAAGAGCAGGCTGACCGGCTGAACCGCCTGGTGGGAAATCTGCTGGAGATGACCCGCCTGGAGGCTGGCGCCCTGAAGATGAACCGCATCGATACCGATCTGCACGATCTCATCGGTGCCGCAATTGCTTCGGTGAAAGACCGCACCGGCGAGCGTTCATTTTGCGTCGAGGCGCCAGAAGACCTTCCACCGATCCAGTTGGACTTCGTTTTGATCGAGCAGGTCTTTGTCAACTTGCTGGATAATGCGGCCAAATATTCAGAGCCACCCGCCGCCATCGACATCCTGGCCCGAATAGCAGGTGATGAGGTCGAAGTCACCATCCGGGATCGGGGCATCGGAATCCCGGAGGATGACCTCGAAAAAGTATTCAATAAGTTTTACCGGGTGCAACGCCCGGACGCCACCACAGGGACCGGGCTGGGCTTATCTATCTGCAAGGGAATCATCGAAGCGCACGGCGGGCGCATTTGGGCCAGTAACCACCCGGATGGCGGTGCGCAAATAACCTTCTCTTTACCCATTGGGAAGGCCGATTGGGGTTGATTAAAGGGGGCTGAATATGACCATTGAGCCATTAAGAATTCTGGTGGTCGACGATGAGCGCTCGATCCGGCGCCTGCTCACGACTTCGCTAAGCGCACACGGGTTCACCGTCCTCGAAGCAGCCAATGGAACCGAGGCGCTTCTGGCTGTGACTGAGCACCGCCCTGACGTGATCTTGCTGGACCTGGGGTTGCCCGATATCGATGGGGTGGAAGTCACCCGCCGGCTGCGCGAGTGGACCAGTACACCGATTATCATTCTTTCCGTGCGCGAGCAAGAAACGGATAAGGTCGCTGCGCTGGATGCCGGTGCAGATGACTATATGTCCAAGCCGTTCGGGATTGGGGAATTATTGGCTCGTATCCGCGTCTCCATGCGCCATATTCAAACCGATGAACGCGAGCCGGTCTTTCAACTGGGCGATCTGACCCTGGATTTTACCCTGCGGAAAGTGCGCAGCGGCGAGCAGGAGATCCAACTGACCCCCACCGAATACGAACTACTCCGAGTTTTGGTCCAAAGTGCGGGGAAAGTGATGACCCACCGCCAACTGCTCCATAAAGTATGGGGAAGCGGTTATGAGGCGGAGAATCACCTGCTGCGCGTCAACATCAGCAACCTGCGCCGGAAGATCGAAACCGATCCAACCCAACCCCGTTATCTCCTGACCGAAGCCGGGGTAGGGTACCGTATTAATTCCCAATTGTTGCGTTCGTAAACGGCCTGTCTAGCCCACCCACGTATTCCAGACCCAGATCGTCCCGATCTCTATTGCGAGCAGAAAGAAAAGCAAGACTTGCTGCCAGGGTCCGGAGATCTCTTCAACCACCCGGGTATCCAAACCGATAAAACCAGCCAGGACCAGGGGAAGAACGATCCAGGCGAGCACTTGCCTGAACGGTTTGGAAATCAGGGGGGGTTTTTGGGTGTAGTAACCAGAAACCACGTAGACCGGCAACCGGAGGGAGCGGGAGAGCACCTCGCATAAAGGCTGGACCTGGAACAAGCTCTTACCCACCTCCTGCTCAGCATTGCACAAGATGACATCCCCGGGTTGTATGACCGCCTGCAGGGCTTTCACCCAACTAGAGGAGTGCATGATGCGGGTTTCTACTTTGACGAAGCGATCCCGGGTGAAAGCCGCCAGTTCAGCCTGGCGCCGCAATAGGGCTGTCTCCGTCTCGTAATCCCTGGCAATCCCAAGCATCAGGATCGGTAGACTATGGGGGGAGGCCAGCCGCCAGATTTGTTGCACCAAAAGCGTTTCCTGGATTTCGCCAGCCGGGATCAGCACTACCAACCGTCTACATTCAGGCAGCTCATCACCGGGAACCAACGGGTGAGCCCGAGTGAGGTTGGCAATCGGTTCCCTTACGCCAACCAGCCGGTCCTGATGATTTGAGGCTGGATTCGCCCCGGTAGAATACTTTGGGAATTGAAGTAGATTGCCTGCCATCCCGTTTTTCCTTTCTCAACGTAGAGTATACGGGGGCAGAGATCAATTTCGGATTAGGATCCTGGTGAAACAGGTCAAGGATACGTCAAGGGGAGTAGCATGGGAAGTAGAAGATTGCAGGTATGCAATGACCCACCCGGTATACAGCAATCCCCTACCGGCGAATTTCCACCAGTAGGGGATTGGGAACTATGGTTCGCGGCTGCACAACAGGCAGCCATTACGCTTCATGGAACTCACCTTCCACCACTTCGCCGCCCTGCCCATTACCGCCCTGCGGGTTTCCGCCTGGCTGTGCCTGGCCTTGCGCCGCAGTTGCCTGCGCCTGGGCCTGCAGCGCATTGGCTGCATTTTGCAAGTCGTCGATGGCGCGCCGGATGCGGCCGGTGTCCTCGCCCTGGATAGCCTGGCGCAGCTCACCGAGCTTGTTGTTCAGGTCCTCGCGCATGTCTTGCGGCACGCGCTCGCCCAGCTCGCTCAACGACTTCTCAGTCTGGTAGGCCAGCGTGTCGCCTGTATTGCGGGCTTCCACCAATTGCTTGCGGCGGGTATCCTCGGATTCGTGCTGCTTTGCTTCCTGCACCATGCGCTCGATATCTGTCTTGTTCAGGTTGGTTGAAGCGGTGATGGTCACCTTCTGTTCTTTTCCGGTAGCCTTGTCGCGCGCGGTCACGTTCAGGATGCCGTTCGCATCGATGTCGAAAGTAACCTCGACCTGCGGCATGCCTCGCGGCGCCGGCGGAAGTCCTTCCAGCCGGAAACGACCCAGGCTCATGTTGTCGGACGCCATCGGGCGTTCTCCCTGGAGCACGTGCACGTCCACCGCAGTCTGGTTATCCTCGGCGGTCGAGAAGGTCTCGGCCTTGCGCACCGGGATGGTAGTGTTACGCTCGATCAGGGTGGTCATCACCCCGCCCATCGTCTCAACGCCTAGCGAGAGGGGGGTCACATCCAGCAAGAGCACATCTTTGACCTCGCCGCCCAACACGCCCGCCTGGATAGCGGCGCCAATTGCCACGACTTCATCCGGGTTGACGCCCTTATTCGGTTCCTTGCCGGTTAGCGAGCGCACCAATTCCTGCACCATGGGCATACGCGTCGATCCACCTACGAGAACCACCTCATTGATGTCGCTCGTTTTCAGGTTGGAATCGCGAATGGCAGCTTCGAACGGGCCGCGGCAGCGCTGCAACAAGTCTTCGGTGAGCTGCTCAAATTTCGATCGGCTGAGCTTCACCTGCAGGTGCTTGGGACCGGATGCGTCCGCGGTGATGTAGGGCAGGTTGATCTCGGTCTCCATCATGCTGGAGAGCTCAATTTTGGCCTTTTCTGAAGCCTCGCGCAAGCGCTGCAGAGCCTGGCGATCTGTTCGCAGGTCAATGCCCTGCTCGCGTTTGAACTCATCCGCCGCCCAATTGACGATGCGCTCGTCCCAGTTGTCGCCGCCCAGGTGCGTGTCGCCATTGGTGGCGCGTACTTCGACCACGCCTTCGCCGACTTCCAAGAGGCTCACATCGAACGTGCCCCCACCCAGGTCAAAGACCAGGATGGTCTCATTCGTCTTTTTATCCAGGCCGTAAGCCAGGGCGGAGGCCGTCGGTTCATTGATGATGCGCAGCACGTCCAGGCCGGCGATCTTGCCGGCGTCCTTGGTCGCCTGGCGCTGGCTGTCGTTGAAGTAAGCCGGGACGGTGATGACTGCTTGATTTACTTTCTCACCCAGGTAAGCTTCCGCATCGGACTTGAGCTTGCCCAGGATCATGGCAGAGATCTCCTGGGGACTATATTCACGCCCGGTCACGGGGATCTTCACCCGGGCTTCACCGTTGGGTCCCTTGACCACCTGGTAGGAGACCATCTTGCGCTCGGAGTCCACCTCATCAAAATGGCGACCCATAAAGCGTTTTATCGAATAGACGGTGTTCTCCGGGTTGACGACCGCCTGCCGCTTGGCGGGTTGCCCAACCATGCGCTCGCTGTTTTTGTTGAAGCCAACCACCGAAGGTAGGAGGCGAGAGCCCTCCGCGGTGGGAATGACCACCGGGTTGCCGCCTTCCATGACGGCTACGACCGAGTTGGTAGTTCCGAGATCAATTCCGATTATCTTTGGCATAGGAAGAATCCTTTCTTTCAAAGGTAGTACATGCTCAAAGCATATCCCCCGCGCGCAAGAAGATCATTAACTTTGTGTAGAAATTATGTATATGTTTGCGCCCCCATGCTCACCGCAGCGATAGCGGCGTTGTGAGCACGAGGGCGCCGGCTACTACCTTTTTGCCTCGTTGTCTTCCTCTACGGGTACGGCTGTTCGGTGATCCCCGGGTACCCCGGGCCGGGATAGCCTTCGCCGGTCGGCGTAGCCGTCCCGGACGTTCCCTGGCGAGTCGCCGTCGCAGTCGCCGTGCGCCCGAAGCCCGGCGTTGGCGTGCGGTTGACCTGCGTGTTCACCACCACCGGCGTGATGGCCGTGGGCGCTTGTGCGGTCGCAGTCAACGCCGCGGATGGTGATTGCGCCGATGTCACCGCCTCTACGTACGCAATCGCACCCGTACAACCTCCCACCAGTTGGTTCGCCACGTGCGGCCAATCCAATGGCAGGCGCTTATTATAGGCCTGGGTCATGGCATACGACAGGCAGCCTGGCCCGGCGTTGTAATTGAGCAGGGTGAACAGCCACAGATCCACGTACGAGCTGGAAATCCCCGCGGGTTGTTTGGTCACATTGTGAACGATTTGCCCGGCCTGTTCGCAGTTGGCGCGCAGCGTACTGGCGAAGACGTCCACGCTGAAGCGCGCCCGCGATAGGTCGATCCCCGATGGGCAATCTGGGCAAGCCGCGTTGACTTTCGTCACCAGCGCTCCTTTGAGCATGGCCTGCTGGTCGGGTTGTAAGCGCGTCCAGCCGCGATCGCACACGTCGCGCAGGAACACCAGTGGGCAGAACTGGTTGAAGAAATCCGGGTTCCACAGCAGGGTGGTCTCCGCCCCGTTCTCCGTCAACTGGCCCAGGCCGGCTTCGTGGTAGGTGGCAAAAATGCCCGGCCAGAACTGGCTTTCGCGGCTGAAGATGTTCTTCATCAATTGGGCAGGCACGCCGCTATTCCTGGCCACCTGGATAATTTGCGCGTCGAACTGGTTCTGCCAGCCTTCCATGCGCGGCATGGCCTTCTCGAGGCCGCAAGCGTTCGCCACTCCCGGGCTCGCCAGCCCTTCCCTCGGACAGTCGCTGGCATTCACTTCGCCGTTTTGGATCAGCAACCCCGCCAGGTACACCAGCGGTTGGCTGGAAGCCAGATCCTCCACCCGCTCCGGTGTGGTCAACCATTGGGGTGGACCGCCCAGCGCCGGGAAGGACTCCCAAATCTCCGAGCAGGATGCCAGGGGCGCTCCACGCCATTGGCTGCTGATCACATCCACGTACCACAACTGCTGCGTGTCGCTCGTCGCGCTCATGTCCGGCGACATAAAGTCACCCCACGGCACGGCGCGCACCTGTGCACTGTAATGCACCGTCGAGTCGCCAAAGCTGGAGTCTGCCCAGAATTCGACGGTCATCCCCTGTATCCCGGTAGGTGGAATGGGGATTTCGCAAGAGGCGCCCTGGCACGAGAACGGCTCCCCCGCCATCAGCCCGTGGATACCGATAATGGCCTCGTTGGGCAGCGGTTCCTCCCCGGTCAGAAGCAAATTGGGCAGGTTGGTACACCGGTTCTGCGGAGGCATCGCGTCGCACCCGCTAACCGATACCCACACCTTGGCCGGCGGCAGATCCACGCTGATCTCACGTTCCGTCTGCTGCGAACCCACCAGGGAAAGGTACACCCCGTGGCAGTCGCGAATATCGCCCCCTGTCCCGGCTTGCGAGCACGGCTTGGTCGTAGACCACACAGTGTAGACCGGCGGGTCGCAATAACTGGAAACCTCGAAGGCATTCGGCAACCCTTCGTGTTCGATCCACAATTGGCACAACACCTGGTTATTCTGCCAGGAGTTGATCCACCACTGGTAGCTGGTGAAAGGTACCTTGATTTTTGTCGCGCGTTGCGGACCCTCTGTCGCCGTGGGAGCCGGCGTGGCGCTGGCGCCGGCCGCAGGCAACACCGGCTGCACCTGCCAGGCGGCCAGCCCGCTAAGTGTCAGAATGCCCATCAAAAAAGCGATTACCCTCTTACGCAAATCGTTCTCCAGGTCGAACCGGTAACTCGTAGACTCATTGGGGTTCCCATACCATTTTATTGGGTAGCTGTAATGGTCGCCGTTGCTGTGTTGGTGGCGGTGGGCGGGGTGATGGTTCCCGTGGGCGTGGTCGTATGGGTCGGGGTCATCGTCGCCGTACTTGGCGCCGGGGTATTCGTGCGCGTGGACGTAGGCGTCGCCCGGGGCGTGTTCGACGGGGTTGGCGAGGTGGTCAACTCCGCTTCCAGCGTGCTCACCCGCTCGCTCAATGGGAGCGGCGCCATCACGAAGGCAAGCGCATCATGAAGCAGGGCGAGCACCTGCTCGCGTACCGGCAGCAGTACAATCCCCTTTGTCTCGGGCAGTTCCCAAGCGGTCCATTCCGTCGCACCCAGGCTGTAATAATGAATCCGCCCAGAGTCACCCAGCTTGAGAGCCAGTGGGATCAGTTCTTCGACATCGTTGAGTCCCAGGTTGGCTTGCAGGCTGTTTTTATATTTATCGTACAGTTCCGGTAAGCGCACCAGGTTGCCGCCCGTGACCATACGTAAGAAAAGCGCCCGGCCGATTTCCTGCTGGCGGCGGAAGCGATCCACTTCATCGTCTCCTGGCAATAAACGCACGTAACACAAGCTCCGCTCGCCGGTCAGGTGCTGCGTACCGCTCTTGATGGTGCAGTTCTGCAAGACAGACGGCGTGCTCGTGGTGGCGGCCGTCAGCCCGCCCAGCGGCTTAGTGACGCTCACATCCAATCCACCCAGATCATCTACCAACCGGGGAAAATCATCCAGGTGCGCCACCGCCCACCAATCCACCCGGATGCCCAGGTTATACGCGATGGTCTGTTCTACGCCGGTGATGCCACCGACCGGGTAAGCCACATTCAAGCGCTGCATGGTGTAGCCGGGGATGTAGACGTACAGAGTCGGCGGGATGGAAATGACGCTGGCTTTTGCGGTGCGCGCATTGAATAAAACGAGTTGCACCAGGTTGGTTCGCCCCTGGAAATCGGATGTCCGCGCCACCCCCAGGATCAAGGCGGCTTGCACTTCTTCCGGAACGTCCAACCCGGTAAACGGCTCGGGGATGGCGGTCGCTGCAGTTAAGGTCGGAGCGGCATAGCTGCCCCACGGCCCAGGGGGATTGGGTGTAAAGGACGGTAACCCACAGTTCCCCGCGCACGGCGATTCGACCAACGCTACCCGTGAGGCCGTAACACTGGGGGTGGCGGTGGCGCCGATCTGAGAGGTGGGGGTTTCAGTTGGAGTGGGGTTTGCACAGGCAAAAAGCACCAGGCAAAACACGATTCCCCCCAGGATCAGGTGCATGTGTTTCGCGCGGTGTGCTTTTTTCTGTTGCGACGAATGGACGTCCCCGGCCCGGTCCACCATGTTGGTTTCCTGTGAAAATTATAGCAGAAACTGCCGCGACTCCCCCTTTCTGGCGCTAATCATTTGGTACGATTAACGGGTGATTCATTACCGAGGTCTCGGTCTTGTTGGGACGCGAAGCGGGGAGGGGGTGGGGGTTCCTTTGTCCCTGGCTCTTCTTACGGCGTTATCGCCGCCGCTTGAACTTCACTGGCTAGCAACATCATCGCCTGTTTATCATCCAAACTGGGAGCCCTGATCCCGGTTCCATTCAACACCACCTGTTGGCGCATCGCATCCGCACTGGCATTGTCCTCCGACGCGAAATGCACCGCCTGGAACGCATTGATCCAGCTATACACCTGCGCCAACTGGTCGGAACTCAACCGTAACCGCCTGAGATCTCTGGCGGATCCGTTCTTACACGAGCCCGGATACGCAAACCCGGTTACGTAGATGACCAGGTCGTCACAAAACCCGGCGATGCCACCCTCGCGGTGCCAGGAGAGGGCCAATCCGGCGGCGGCGTTTCCTCGTCCGGTGACGGCCTCATCGTGTACCAGGTGGATCCACTCGGACACAGAGCGCTGTTCTTCAGGGGTAGCCTCCACCTGCCCGGTCCCGTGGTAACTCACTTCCCCTTTCTCCAATGTCAGGAGAAACGGCTTCCAGGCTCCCGCCAGAATCACCAGTTCCGCCTGGCGAGCCGGCTCAAGGCCCGTGTTCGAGGAAAGATGCCCCTGGCAGTCGCCTAAGCCGGCCGTATTTCCACCCACCGTAACCTTCAGGCAGGCCTGTTCCTGGTCCGTCCATTCGATCACGGCATCTTGGGAGACGCCGGCATCATTCGCCAGAACTGCCTGCGATCCATCCCGGTTGGTGTGATACTCATACGACTGTCCATTAGCCTGGAGAACCACTCGATATCCAGGCGTGACCACCTGGGCGCACATCTGCCCCGCTGCCGAGATTCCCAGGCAGGCATCCGGCCAATCCACCGCTTCCGCCTTGACCAGCTTGATCGTTTGTGGGTCGATCTTTAACTTCCCTGACAGCTCCTGGATCGCCTTTTCCTCGCCCGGCGAAGACACAGTTGCGGGTGCGGCGGCCTTTTCCATGCGTACCTGCTCACCGCTTTGGTCCGTACGGAATGTGTACATGATCTCACCAGCCTTGAGAACCACCTTGAACCCCGGGACGATCTGGGCAGCGCATGGCTCTCCCGGTCGGGATATCCCCAGGCAAGTGTCCGGCCACTCGGCCGAGTCAACGGAAATCACTGCTAGCCGGGAGGATGGTATCTTTAACAATTCCGCCAGGGCTTTCTCGGCTTGAGCAACCGCAATGGTTGAGGGAGGCGCCTGGGCCTCTCCTGGTATAGGGGTAGCTGTTCCCCCAGGGCTGTTCACCGAAGGCGGAGTGACGCAGGCTGTCAGCATGCCTGCCCCGATGAAGATACACGCGATCATTCGAACAAACTTCATGGGTGTGGATTCCTTTGATCGCCTAAACGATAATATTTATCCACATTATAACAAATAAACAAGGACTCGATCTTCGGGAAGTCAAGATGAGGAGCGGGCGCTATTCTTCCCTTTCCACCGCACCTCTGCGGCCCCGCGCGAGAATCCACTCAAGATCTCCGAGCGCCTCCTGCCCGTTCAGGATCAGTACGAATCCTGGTAAACTTGGTGGTCATGGAGTTCATCCAACTGATAGACGCCACACTCTTCCACCTGGAGACGCTGCATGCCGCTTGACCTGGCTCGCATCCGTGGGTTGTGTTTCGATCTTGACGGCACTCTGAGCGACAGCGACGACTACATGGTCAACCGCCTGGCCCAGGGCCTCACCCCGTTCCGCTGGCTGTTGTTTGGCAAGGACCCCGCAGCCGTGGCTCGCCGCTTGATGATGGGCATCGAGGCGCCCGGAAACCTGCTGATGGGAATTCCCGATCGCTTTGGCCTGGACGACGAGTTGAGCCGCCTGGTGGACGTGATTACCCGCCGGTGGGTGCGCCGCCGACAAGCCGTCTACCTGCTCATCCCCGGCATCCGCGAAGCTCTTACGCTGCTCAAGCCGCATTATCCGATGGTCGTGATTAGCGCCCGCGATGACCGCGCGGCGATGGGATTCCTGCAATTCTTCGAGCTATTGCCCTTTTTCTCTTACGTGATTACCGCCCAGACCTGCAATCACACCAAACCCTACCCGGACCCCCTGTTCTGGGCAGCCGGTCACCTGGGTCTCTCTCCCACCCAGTTGCTGATGATCGGAGACACCACCGTAGATATCCGCGCCGGGAGAGCCGCCGGGGCTCAAACCGCCGGCGTGCTGTGTGGTTTTGGCGAAGAGCCCGAGTTACGCCGGGTTGGCGCCGATCTGATCTTGCCGAGCACGTCTCTACTCCCCCAAATCCTGCTGGGTGACATTCGCGATACCCTTCATTCCACCTGATATTCAATTATTTTCGACTCGGTTTCATTCCCAGCTCCATCAAAAACCCTGACCTGCACACGGTGCTTTCCCGGCTCGGCTTTCCAGGGCCACGCAAACGGCGCCTGCCGGCTGGTGCCCACCAACACCCCATCCACCCACCACTCCACACGTTCCAGTCCGGTCAGATCTTTCTCATCCTCGGCGACCTGGAAGGTAAACACTTGCCCAACCTGAAAATGCGCTTGCTCGGCTGGGTAGCTGATCTGCACGCTGGGAGCCCGGTTGTCCACCCGCACCTGCAGCGTGGCGCCTTCCACCTGTTGATCGGTGTGCATCACCACCAAACGCACGGCGAACAGCCCGTTCAGGTCGTGCGTGTCCCAGGTGGCCAGGACGCCCTCATTCACTGGGGTCTTCACATCTGCTCCAACCTGCACCCATTGGGTCGGATTCAGTCCCTGACCAACGAATACCTGGTAGAAGCTGAAGTTCTTGCCAGCAGCCGACCCGGTCAGTGCAACTTGCCCACGCACGGCCGCGAACATGCCGGGTGTGCTGAAATGGGCATCCGGCAGCACGGGCGGCGCCTGAATGGCGTCGTACACCTCCGGCGCTAACTCCACACCGGCCGTCTTGGCCCACTCCCGGGCTTCGGGCGGAACGTTCAAGAAAACCCGCTTGTCCACCAATTCCGGCGGAGTCAACACCGTCGCCAGCCGGCCGGTTTCCCGGTCCACCAGCACGCTGCGGTAGAGCGTATCCACTCCGCTCGGTTCGTTCCCCGTCAAGAATACCTCGCTGACCCTGGCTGGACACACCGTGGTCGGCAGCATTCCCGATGGTTCGCACACTTCAATCACGCTGATCCCGGTGGGTGCGCTCCAGCTTTGGACAGGTATGTCCTGGCTGGCATATTCAATCAACGCGTGCCATAACCCGCTCGCCCACCCTGGTCCGACCTGCTGGGTCCAACTGTTGGGCGCCGCCGGGCCGACCCAGGTCACCGCCACCCGCTGGGGGGTGTATCCCGCCGTCCAGGCGCCGCTGCTGCCGGCATCCCCCTGCCGCACCCCAGCCGGACGGCCGATCTCGAGCGTATTTGGGAATCCCTGGCTGGGCTTGCGCGCGCTCTCGTCACTCAATACCTGGTTCATCAAGTACGCCAGCGGAGCGCTAAGGATTGATTGGGTATCGGGCCTGCTCCAATTGACCTCGTTCGTTCCGTCCACCCGGTCGACCAGAAGCACCGCGGTCGAGCTGGGTCCGCTGGCTTCTTTCGCGGTTTGGCCGGCTAGAATGCCCTGGTTGGCGAAGACACCGTAGGCTTGGGCGGCTTCCACCAGGGTTACCCGACCGCCCTCAAAAGGAAAGTGCGCTTCTACCCGGGACTGGGGATTTTGCAAGGAGGTTAACCCAAACTGCAGCGCGGTCGTCCACACAGTCGCCGGGCTTATCTGCGTCAGAAGCTGCGCCGCGGGGATGCGATAATCATTGACCAACGCAGTGCGCAGGCGCATCGGGCCGTGAGCTTCATCGCCGGGCGCCGCTAACCACTCCATCCCGGCAGGCCGGCTGGCGGGGATATCCCAGATCAGGCTGGCCGGGCTGTAGCCGTGCGCAAAAGCGGCCAGGTAGATCCAGGGGGTGAGCAGCGTTCCGGGCGCATGGTTGGCCAGTGCAGGCGCTTCGCGTTGCGCACCGGCCTCTTCGACCAACGCCAGCACCTGCCCCGTTTGTGCATCCAGCACTTCAGCCGACGCGGACAGATCCGGGGGCAGATCGCGCGCCTCGGCCGGCAGCGCGGGTAACAGACGCGCTGCCTTGCAGGTCGAGCCGTCCTGCGGCTGGACGGTATCGGGATTCCCATGCAACCGCAGCAGGTGTGTGCGGGCCGTGCAGCCCACCTGTTGCTGCAGGTCGTAATCCAGGGTCGTTATTATCACCAACCCACCGCGTTCCAGGCGGTCTCGGCCGAGAAGCTCTTCCAGTTGGCTGAGTACCAGGCGGTTGAACGCCGGGGCAAAATCGACGGCCGTCGGAAGATTGGTGCGCAGATGCACCACCTCCGCTTTGGCCTGCTGCGCAACGACCGGGGAAATCCAGCCGAGCGCCTGCATCTGGTCGAGCACGCGCTGCTGTATTTGCTGCGCTGCCCCCGGAGCGTCGAACGGGTTGAGGGCAGGCGCCTGGGCTGCCGCGGCCAGCATTGCCGACTCCGCCAGGTCCAACTGAGCCGCCCGCTTGCCGAAGTAGGTCTGCGCCGCGGCTTCCGCGCCATAGGCTAGCCGGCCGAAATTGGCGCTGTTCAGGTACCAGGCGAGCACCTGGGTACGCCCGTAACGGGCAGTCACTTCGGCAGCCAGCAAACGTTCGCGCAGGTTGCGCCGCAAACCTTCCGGCTCGGACTCGAGCAGCAGATCCGACACCAGCATCTGCGCCAGCGTCGGGTGGAAGCCCTCCCGGATGCCATACAGCGAATACCCCAAGTGCGTCTCAAAGCTCGGGTCGAATGTCGCCAGGATGGCCTTGACCAGGCTATCGGGCAGGTACTCCGCGGCGCTCTGCTCCACCGGGATGTAGCGGCGGGCCACCCCCGGAGTCTCCAGGGTTAACAGCACGTGTTCGCCGCTGCGATCGTAGAGGCGCGTGGGCTGCAGCAGCGCTCCGTTTTCCGAAAACATCGCCGGGAGCGTCGCCAAGCCTGGCAGGCCGCGCGACAGGTCGAAATAAGCCCACGCTACCAGCAGAGTACCCAGCGCCAAACCCAACACCAGTAATGCTCCCAACCCCAGGCCGGCTCTCCCCCATGCGCTGCGCAGCCGGCGAGTGGTGCGCTCGCTGCGCAGTCGGCGGTTCTTCACCATTATGTAGGTGGAAATGGTTCGTGGGGTAGATGGCATTGGGGTGATACCGCTTCTTCCTTGCTGACTTGAGTATCCTACATATCTTCGCGGTTAATTATTTCTTCCTCCGCACGATGGCGTCCGTCATGCGCGCCACGCGTACCATCGCCGCGACATCATGCACCCGCACAATGTCGGCGCCGCGCGCAATCCCGACTGCCACGGCAGCCGCCGTCCCCTCCAGGCGTTCCTCCACCGGCAGGTCGAGGGTATACCCGATGAACCCCTTGCGCGAAGGGCCCAGCAACAGTGGGTAGCCCAGTGCGCGGAGCTCACCCAGCCGGTCGATCAGCTCCAGGTTCTGCTCCACCGTTTTCCCGAAGCCGATGCCGGGGTCCAGGATGATTTTCTCGTCCAGGATGCCCGCGGTATGCGCCAGGGCTACGCTCTCCAGCAGCTCACGTTTCACGTCGTCCAGCAGATTCTCGTATTGTACACCGACGTAGCGGCCGCCCAGCCTGGCCTGCAGCTCCGCGTCCGCCGGGCGGCTGCGGTTGTGCATCAAGATCACCGGGACCCTGGCGCGGGCGACCACCTCGGCCATGGATGCGTCTGCCCGCAAACCCCACACATCATTCACCCAATCAGCGCCCTGCTCTACGGCTGCGCGGGCTACGCTAGCCTTATAGGTGTCGATCGAAACCAGGCAGCCAAACTTTGCCTTGATCGCTTGCACCACCGGCGCCACCCGCCGCAGCTCTTCTTCCGCGCTGACGGGCGCCGACCCCGGCCGCGTGCTCTCACCGCCCACATCCAGGATATCTGCGCCTTCCTGCACAAAGCGGCCTGCCTGCTCCAGCGCAGCCTGCAGTGGATCGGCATTCACAGTCAGGCCATCCCCGGAGAAGCTATCCGGGGTAACGTTGATGACGCCCATAATGAAGGTGCGGGAGCCATAAGGAAGGGTCATAACAGCGGCTTTACACCACTTGCATCGACTGCTGCCGCTAGCTCCTTCACGCTCTTCCCCAGCCCGGGAACATCCAGCTCCGGAGCCAGCTCGGCCAGGGGCGCCAGCACGAAGGCCCGCTCCGCCAGGTGGGGATGCGGGATAGTGATGCGTGGTGAGCTCGTCACCAGGTTATCATAGAGCAAAATGTCGATATCGATCAACCGCGGCCCATATGGGAAGCTGGGCTCGCGTCCCATGCGGTGCTCCAGGTTCTTCAGATACGTTAGCAGCTCACGAGGTGATAGCTCGGTCTCCGCCTGCACCGCCTGGTTCAAGAATGCCGGTTGGTCGGTGTAGCCCCATGGCGCAGTCTCGTAGATGGTCGACTCCGCTGCCATCCGTACCGCCGGCGCTAGCCCTTCCCGCGCCGCTTGCAGGTTAGCAACCCGGTCTCCTAGATTGGTTCCGAGCGAAAGGTAGATCGTGTGGGGCATCGGGTTAATTGTAGCCCGGATTGCGGATTTTAGATTGTAGATTGCTGATTTCTGATTGAAGAACCTGGCAACCACAGACCCTGGGTTCTTGTTCTTCAATCAGCAATCAGCAATCAGCAATTCCATTATGGTTCGAATTTATCCAACTATATTTAGAAAATCTGCCAGTAGACCGTAGGCGGTCGTCTCGGGGCTGGGATTGTTCTCCACCACCCCCAGGCCGGGCAGCACGTCCGTCTCGAACTGGCAATACGAACTCGTCCCATTGATACTGAATAGCGACGAATCCGGCCCCACCATCTCCGGTTGCACCTGGCCCGTTACCGTTCCATCGCTGCGCCGGGCGGAGCACACCAGCTTCCAGCGCTTCCCCTGGGCGTGCGCTTGAGCCAGCATCGTCGGGGTGATGCTGCGCATTCCC